>JAHWJJ010000012.1 GCA_019348475.1 Gemmatimonadota bacterium
GATCGACTCGCGCCAGTGCCCGTTGGCGGTGCCGGGACCGCCCGTGTTCTCCACCGGCACCTTCTGACCGCCGGTGTACGTGCTCCCGCCGATGGCGTCAAAGCCCACGAGCGCCTGCGCCCCGGAGAAGTACGTATCCATCACGCTCCCCGCCGAAGACGGGTTCTGCAGCAGCCCCATGGACCCCCACAGGGTGCCGATCCCCAGCACGTGCCCCATCTCGTGCAGGATCACCGAGTTCAGCCCCCCGCCGGTCTCCAGGTTGTTCATGTCCGCCACGTCGAAGCGCATCAGCCCGATGATGGGGAGCCCGCCCGTGCGCCGGTAGCACCACCCTGCCTGGCCCAGCACTCCGGACGGACCGTCGATGGGCTCCACGCTCGCAAAGATCAGCAGGTCGTCGAACGAGTGCGTCATGCTGGGCGAGTTGTCGCCGCACGATCCCGCGGGAATGCTCCCCGTGATGTCGGGAAGGTCGGCGGTGATGATGCCCGCCCAGCGGTCGGCGGCGTTCATGAAGGCCGTGCGCTGCGAGGCGGTCATGGACGAGGTGAAGCACAGCGTCATGGCGTACCCGGCCCCGCCCCCGCCCGTGCACCCCGTGCCGCGGAACACGGCCGGCGCGCCCGTGATCCCCGCGATGCTGGCGGAGAGCGTGTTGGGGCCGGCGACGGGGCCAAGGGTCCAGCTTCCCGGCGAGGCGAGGCCGCTGGCGTCGGTGGTCACCACCGCCGTACCCACGCTCCCGCCGCCCGAGGTCACCGCGAACGTCACCTGCATCCCGGGGATGGGGTTGCCGCCCGCGTCACGGACCACAACCGTGGGGTTCGCGGGCAAGGCCGTCCCCGCCATGGCCGCCTGGTGGCGGCCGGTCTGGATGATGATGGTGGCCGTTTCCGCGGCCGTCGCGGTAAAGACCACCGGCGCCAGCGACGTTCCCGGAAAGCTGGCCGTCAGCGTGTTGACGCCGGTGGCGGGGCCCAGGATCCAGCTGCCGACCACGGCGCCGCCGCTGGCGTCCGTCGTCTGCGTGCCGCCCGTCACGCTCCCGCCGCCCCCGGTCACGGCGAACTGCACCGTCACCCCAGGCACCGGGTTGGCCAGGGCATCCAGCAGCAGCACCCGCGGCGCGGTGCCCACGGGCGCGGACCTGCCGCTCGTCTGCCCGTCGCCGCCCGCCTTCTGCACCTCGGCGGCCGCCTGCGCCACCTGCACCGTCACCGCGTTCGAGGCCCCGCCGGAGGTGGCCGAGATCGACGCCGAGCCGTTGCCCCGGGCGGTCACGATCGCGCTGTCGCCGGCCAGGCCCACGACGGTCGCCGCGGCCGAGCTGGAGGTCCAGGTGAGGGGGGTGCCCGGCATGGGCTTGCCCTTCTGGTCGGTGACCGACGCGTGCACCACCTGCGTGGCCCCAATGGCGGTGAGCGTAGCGGTGCCCGGCGACAGCGCCACCGAGGTGGCGACCGATGGCGTGCTGCCGCCGTCCTTGCACCCTGCGGCGGCCAGGGCGAGTGCGGAGCAGAGGAGGAGCTTGCGCATGATGGGCGGACTCTCGGGCGGGTGGATGACTAGGGTGTGCGGCGGCGGGCGCGGCACACGCGCGGTCCAGGGGTTGGGCCATGGGACGCACAGACGCACCGTGCGCGGGGCGCTCGCGGCGGACTTCCGTCTGTGCCGGGGGATCGCGATTTGGGCGGCCCGTGGTTGCACCGGCGCGCGGAACGCGCGCGTGCGGGGCCGGCCGGGCAACACACAAGAATAACCAGAGCCGCGAAAACCCGCAACCCTATGCCCGCGCGCTACTTCCCCGCATCCGGCCGAGTCGCGCTCGGCCGGCAGCACCCTGCCGACGCGGTTCCTGCGCGCCCATCGTACTCGTATGCGCAGGTCTTCTGCGCGGGCGCTGGTGCCGCACGCGAAACGGGCCCTTGATCGCAGTCGATGCAGGGCGTTGCACATTCGGACGCGACGGCCGGAATCTGAACCGGCCACGTCCCTACTATAGAGGCCCTGAGTGGGGATATCGGCCGCCGCTTGCGACAGCGCGTCGCACCAGCCCTCGGCAACTGCCTTGTTCCGCCTGGAGTGATGGTGCGCTCGGCTGCAGCCGAGTTGACGTACGGGAAGGCACGCCGCCAGGGCGGGTGAGGAACGGGGGCGCGCCCGGAGGGGTGCAGCCGGCATGCGGCCGGACGCGATCCGCGCGGAACAGGGTTGCCCGCTGGCCGCACTCGGCCAAAATTTGTGGCGTGGGGCCGCACACCGGCGGAGCGACCCGGGCCCGGTGTCACCGGCAGCGGCTGAAATTCCTGGAGAGGAGGAGAACCGATGCGTACTCGGGCTGTTCAATCCCTCGCTGCGCTCGTGGGAATCGCAAGCCTGGCGGGGCTTACGCTTTACTTGGCTCTCGCGTCTCTTCTTCCGCTGCCGCTCGCCAGCACGATCGCGCTGGGGGTCGGAGTCGGCGGTGCCGTGTACGTCGAGCGCCGCTACGTCCGCTCGGATCCTGCGGCCGTGGCCGACGCACTGCTTTTCGGCTTCGCCACCGCCGGTGGGTGGGCCGCCGCGCAGTTCCTGATTCGCGTCCTGTGAGCGGACCCGGCGATCGCGCCCTCCGAGATCCAATTCGCTCTGCGGCGGCGCAGCGCACAGGTGATTGAGGGTGGGTGGAGCGCCGTGGTGGCGTGTGCAAAAGCGGCGCGGCAATCGCCCCGGCCCGTGCCCGCAAGGCGTCGCCCGGCCTTTCATCCCCTCCACCCGGCCAGGAGACGCGCGGCGGCATCAATGACCCCTCGAGCCCGGACCGGCGGGCCTATGCACTGGAACAACGAAGCCCCCGCGAGCCAGGTGCTTGCGGGGGCTTGTTTCCTTATGGGCCTGGGCCGATTCGAACGGCCGACCTCACGCTTATCAGGCGGCTCCCGGGGGGAGAGGAACACCGCAGCCTGTCACAAAAACCCAGACAGGACGCGCGATCTGCCGACGTTCGCCTCCCCCGCTGCGGGACGGTGCCCGACAGTTTGGACACCCAATTGGACACCTACCCGCAACACCCCGACCCAACCTGCCGGCGTTACCCGTTCCCTCCGACACCCGACGCTAACCTCACTGTATCGAAACAACGATGACTGTAAAGTTGTCATCCGGCCGCCGCTTCCGAACCCGTTCCGCTATCCTGGAGACGAACGGGAACGCGCGCTCGATTGAAGTAGCGAACTCACGGATCTCCCTTTTGGCGATCTTGTTGTGAGCACCGTCTGTAGTGAACACGAGCTTATCCCCCGGCCAAAGCCTACACTCGAAGGCTTGCATTTCTGGCAGCAGCCCTGCGCCGAGAGCCGCTTCCAAAATGTGCCGCCGGGGATACTCTGCAGCGGCAACCTTTGTTAGTTGGCCGTCCCGGACTAGTCGAGCCACTTCCGTATGATCAGTCGTTAGCTGCCGCACCTTACCGCCTCGGACCAACAGCAGCCGCGTGTCGCCCACATGAACTCCCGTAAGAGTACCATCACGAATGACTGCGGCGGTAAAGGTCGTCGCGCCAAAGTCACCACCGTTCGACGTCGATTCCGTACGCAAGGCAGCATGAACTGTCCGCAGAAGCTCTCGAAGGTCTTGACGTGGATCTCCTGCCATGCCTCGCATGAAGTCTGCTACGGCACGATTTGACGCCGTACCCCCGTGACGAGTCCCACCCACCCCGTCAGCGATACAAGCCAGAAGGGATAGATCAGAAAGCCACTGAACGCCCCATGTGTCCTGATTCTCCGAGCGAGGGCCCGCTTCGGACACGGCTGCGTATTCAGTAATCAGACGCAAATCTGGGCTAGAACTTGGACGAGAATAGGATGCAGCCCTGCCCGGCTCGTCGTGATCGAGTGCTCGAGGTGGTCGACTGCGTGACATGCTTTACGATCGTCTGCACGGATCTCAACCGCAACCCGCCTAGCAAGCTCATCCGACATCCCGGGGCCGGAGAGTGCCACGAACTTGCGCTCCACGTACCACCGGTTATGGCTAGTCCCCATGTAGAGCAACGCCATCAGGCCCTCCGCCTGCACGTCCAAAGGACAAGCCCTGATGAACAGCTCCAAGCGCGCCGCAATCCCGTCACAATCCTCAAAGTTGAAAACTCCGTCCCGTACCCATTCCGCATACATACGCCCGATCTGAGCTGCCACGTCAGGATGCACTCGGATCACTTCAGCGATGCGGTCACTGCCGAGCCGTTTGAACATCCCGTGCCGTTCGCGAGCGTCGCGAGCGTCCTCAAGGCGCTCCGAAACGCGCACCCACTGATCAGGAGAGAGCTCCGCGTCCGACGACAGCAGGTCCGAAAGTTCCGCTTCCTTCTCCGTTTGCGGACCCGCAGCGATATCGCCTAGACCCAGAAGAGCGTCACGAACTGCTGCAACGCTTTGGAAGCGGCGACGCGGATCAGCTCGCGTACAACTCAGCAGGATCGCGGCGAAATCGCCCTCATCACGTATCTCTTGGGTCGGGATTCGCTGGCGTACGCCTACGAAATCGTGGAGAATACAACCTAACGAATAGATATCGGACTGCGGCGATGCACGCCGGAGATCCATTGTGATCTCTGGAGCAGTGTAATAATCAGACTGCATCGCCATGCCGACCTGCGTAAGCTGCTGAGTCACTTGCGTTTCTTTCAGCGACATCAGTCCAAAGTCGCCAATTGCGTAAAAAGGCACCCGCTCGCCTTGCTCATTGGTTGCTTCGAATCGCAGGACATTTCCAGGCTTAAGGTCCCGATGGTAGATCCGAAGTGCGTGCAGTTCTTCCAGCCCCGCAATGATATCCAGCAGTGCCCGCATATAGTTACCGCCCAACGTACGGTCTGCAAGGAAATCGTTCTGCAGGGAGCCCGCAGCTAAGGGCATCAAAAAGCGCGGTGGATCGTTCTCTGTGTCTTTGTCGATTACTGGAACAATATTCGGGTGCGAAAGCCCGCTCTGTATCCGAGCTTCACGTTCAAAGCGACGCTTGACGTTGGCTTCCAGCCCCGGATCAAGAGGCTGAAACAGACTGAATGTCTTAAGCGCATACTGGTTCCCCTCGTCATCCTCCACACGGTGTACAATTCCGAATCCACCCCTGCCGATACGTTCGATCTCGCGCACGCGATGAATAAGCATGTTCCACTCCCGCTGCTCATGATGGTTGATACCTACATACCATGCCGAGGAAGGAGGCTCGGACACGGTTTTAGCCAGATATTGGCTTGAGACATTCTAGGCCGCGGCTCTGGGTTATGCCAGCACTCTAGGATTCGCCCACACAGGATGGCAGGGATAGCGACCCAAGAACCGTTCGTCGGAGGTCACGGTACCTGCCTTCGGGCCGAGATTGCAGCGACCGGAACTTCCGGAGCCAGCAACGCGGGGATGCGCCAAAATTCGCTCGCTGCGCTCGCGGGCGCACCCCCGCTGGCTGGCTTCTCGCTGCGCTCGAAGGACACCGCACGACCACCGCAGCATGCCGTCCCGCCGTACCGTCAGAAAGCCGACCGTCTGGACCCCCGAGGAGTGGCGCCACATCGAAGAGGCCGCGGTCGCCTGCGGCGTCCGCCCGCTGCGCTACGTGCGCCAAGCCGCGCTCGCGGCCGAGCTGCCGCCCTGCACCCGCCGCCGCGGCGCTCGCGCGCTGCTCCACGAGTTCGCGGGGGTGCTCGACACCCTCCACCAACTCCTCCGCCTCGCTGACGGCGCCAGCGATCCCAGCATCGCGGCCGCGCTCGAGAGCACCATCCGCATCACCAACGAGGCGGCCGAGGCCGCCGCCGCGCGGCGCGGCAGCGCGGAGCCCCTGATCATCGCGGTGCGCGAGGCGGGGCGCGTCCTCGACGGACTCGCGCACCGGGCGCGCGCTGCTGAAGCGCCTCCCGCGGACGAGGAGCTGGGCGCGGCACTCGTCACCATCCAGATCGCCGCGTTGGGCGCCGCTCGCGTCACGCTTGGCGGACTCGGAACCGCCGTCCGCAGCATCCCCTCCCAACGGACTATCAGGAAGAGGAGCGTCTGGACCCCGGACGAGTGGCGTCACATCGAGGAGGAGGCGCGCGCCCGCGGCGTCCCGCCGCTGCGCTACGTGCGCGAGGCCGCGCTCGCGGCCAAGCTGCCGCCGCACACCCGCCGCCGAGGCGTGCACGCGCTCGTCTGCGAGCTCAAGTGGGTGCTCAACAACCTCCACCAGCTCCTCCACCTCGCGGAGGACAACGCCGCCCCCGCCGTCGCCGCCGCGCTCGAAAGCACCATCCGGATCGCCCAGGATGCCGCCAGGACCGCCGCCTCGCGGCGCAGCAGCGCGGAGTCGCTGGTCGTCGCGGTGCGTGAGGCGGGGCGGGGCCTAAACGAGCTCACGCACCAGGCACACATCGCTGAAGCGCTTCCAGCGGACGAGGAGCTGGGCGCGGCGCTCGCGAGTATCCAGACAGCCGCGACGGCCGTTACGCGGTGATCGGAGCGATCCACCCGCTGGGCCGCGGCTTCAAAGGCCCGGTGTTGTACGCGGAGTTCGGGAGGGCCGGCAGCCGGCAGGACCGCGTTGCCTGGGCGGAGACCTACAATCTCCCCACCCGGGACCTGGAGCTCGCCGCCTGCTTCATGGGGGCGACGGCGAACGGCTCGGTGAGCGGCACCCGCACGCCGGTCTACTTCTTCTCCGTCAGCTTCGACATCGACGATCCGGTGGATGAAGCGATGATGGGGCGCGTGGCCAGGCGCACCCTCCGGGACATGGGCCTGGAGGAGCACGAGGCCATCGTCGTCGCGCACACCGACCGCTCGCACCCGCACCTGCACTTCATCGTCAACCGCGTGCACCCGACGCGGTTCATCCTCTGGCGCAAGTGGTGGGATTACGGGCGGCTCGAGCGCAGCCTGCGCGCGCAGGAGGTAGAGCTTGGGCTGCGGGTCGTTCCGGGACGCCACGCACCCGTGCCCTCGCTGGACCGCGCGCATGAGGGACACACAGAGGGCTGGCAGCGGGGAGCGCAGTGGATCAAGCCGCTGCCGTGTCCAAAGCGCGGAGATCACGAGTTCCTGCAAGACGTCATCGAGCGCGCCGGGGACTTCCTGGCACAGGCGCGCACGTGGGCGGAGTTGGAGAGCGGCCTGGCCCAGCGTGGGCTCGCCCTGACCGTGAGGGGCGGCGGATTCAGGATCACGGACGGCAAGCGCCAGGTGAAGGCGTCGGAGGTGGGCCGTGGCTGCTCGCGTCACCACCTGGAGAAGCGCCTGGGTCCGTACCCGGATTATCGGGCCCGCATGGCTGTGGCGGACATGGAGCCGACACGGAGGCATGGCCAGCCCGTGGTTATCCGCCCTGTTCCGCCTTCCGTCCGCCCCAAGCGTATCCCGCAATTCGGCGATACTGGATGCGGGATCAACGAACTCTTCGGACCTGCCCCGGCTCGCGGTGCGGAGCGTCCGGGGATTGGTGTTGAGCGTGAGCTGGCGCCCACGCCGGTACGCGGGAGTACGCGCTTTCTGAAGCAGGTCCGGGCGGAGGCCGGTCCCGTGCTCACGCACGCCAACACCTGGGAGGAACTGGAGCGCGGCCTCGCCCGCCACGGGCTCACCCTCCGTGCCAAGGGCGGCGGCTTCGTGCTGACGGACGGCGCCCAGGAGGTAAAGGCGTCCGCCGTCGGCCGCGCGTTCTCGCGCTCCAACCTGGAGACGCGTCTGGGCCGCCGGCCAGAGAATCCGGCACCTACAATTGCGGCCGTGGCTCCGCCTGCGCCCGTCGTGCTGCCTGCCACGCCCACCCTGTCCCGGGAGCCCGGCGTGCAGACCATCGCGGCCACCGCGCGTCACGCCGATCGCGAGGAGCATCATCAGCCCATCCGCCACGCCCGCACTCCGCAGTTCGGCGATGCGGGGCATGGGATTGCCGATCTGTTCCGGGATCCTCCCCAGCATCAGCGAGCGCAGACCGGTCCTGCCCTGGAGGGTGCTCCTGTGCTGCAGCCGCGCCAGGCAGAGTCCCCTGCTCCGACACCCGCGGCGGCCGATGTCGGAGCCGTGCCGGCCGAGACATCGCTGGGGATCACGACCGCGGCGCCGGCAATGGCTGAAGCGCCGGAGCCCGGCCAGACGGCGGAACCGGTCAGGGAAGAAGTGGGAACGCCCGCGCTGAGCACTCCTCCTGCCCAATCCGGCGTGGAACCGCCACGTCAGGAGCCGCAGCAGAAGCCGCGGAAGCGCGGAATGCCGGAAGCCGGCGGAGAGCAGGTCGATCTCTGGTCCCAAGCTCCAGCTCTGGATGATTCAGGCGATCCTGCCGCGGTCGCTCGGGACGGGGTCCACGACCGGCCCACCCCGGCAGCGGTGGAGAACCCTGAGCTCGTGGCGGACACGCCGCTGTCCTCGATCACTCCGGAATTGTCGCAGCACATCGAGCTGGTCAGCGCACCCGAGCCGCCGCCGATGATGGAGGCGGTCACCGAAGACGCGCCGGCGCCTGCATCGGCGGAGCGAGAGGATGCCGCGCGGACGGAGCTGGCCGCGCGTATCGAACGGCTGCGGCAGAAGACGTCCATGGTGTTCCTGGGGAAGACGCTGAGCGGCGAAACTGCTGAAACCTCTGCCAGCACGCCGCGCCCCCACGTCGGACCCGACACGCAGCTGTCCGCTCAAGTGACGGACGAGATCAGTCGCGCCGTGGGCGGCGGCGGGAGCAAGGAGGCGGAGGATTTCCTACAGATGGCAAATCGTGCGCTGGAGGCCGCGACGCGATCGCGTGAGGTGAAGGAGGCCGCGTCGGAAGTCGCCGCAGCCCAGCAACGGCTATCCGACCTGGACCAGACCGAACAGCTCGTTGAGACGACGAGGAGCAAGTTCAACGCGCAGCTGGACGAATCCCTCCGCGATCCGGGCGCATTCCTGGGTTGGTTCGACCAGCTCGGCGACCCGCGGAAGCGCGAGATGCTCAGGCTGCTGAAGTCCGAGCGCGCTGCGTTTGCGCGCGAGTTCTCGGCCGCGCTGGCGTCTGGCGCGGCTCAGGCGAGCAAGCCGCAGGATCGATGGGGTGCCATCAAAGCGAAGGCAGCAGAGTTCGTCGCGAGCAGCAACCCTGAGAAGCGCGTTTTTGTGAACCCGGTGGGTGACGGGTCACTCCGTTTGGCTGCTCTCGATGGCGAGTGGTACCTGGAGAAAGTACGCGCCCGCAGGGCAGCGTTTCGCGAGACACGCGAGGTCTTCGGGCTACCGAAATCGGCAACGCGGGCGGAAGTACGGAAGGCGGCGAGTGATCACGTGGACGTTGCGAAGCAGCGAGAGGCGGACGCGCTCTCCCGATTGAGGGTGCTGGGCAAGACGCCCGAACTCTACGAACTTCCGAGTGCGCTGCGCAGGCTGTCCTTGTCTGATCAGGAATGGGTGGTGAAGCGACTTCCCACCTTGGCGAAGCACGTTAAGCACATTGCGCAGACCGGGATCGACCTCGCTGAGGGTCCGCGGCGGAAAGGGAGTGTATATGAAGTCTGAGTCGCTGGCAGCCGTGAATAGCTTCCGAGTGCTCTGGTAGCTCGCTGGAGCGCATGGTGGAGTTGGCGATCGCCGTCGTCCCTCACGAGGTGGCAACAGCCTGCAATCAACTAGAACTCACGTTCCTGCGAATAAGAACAGGGCCGGGGGTGAGCCCCGGCCCTTGTCTTTACGCGTCCACGAACAGCGGACGCACCTTCCCGTCAATCCAGCGAAAGATGAGAATCTTCCCTGACGGCGGCGGTGGATAGGCTTTGTCTGCCATATTTCCTCCCGATGCAGATGGGGAGCCAACTTGAAACCTGCTCGAACGAATGAACCCGCAGTTCAGATGTTGCTTCAGGCCCCCCGTCGGACGGCACCCGTTGCCCTTGGGAGTAGAGCCGACCAGCGTGTCGACCATACTCCTATAAACGGAAGCAGGCCCGCTCATGTGCGCAGGCCTGGCTTCCAGAGAATCTGCGGCGCGGTCCCGCCGGTGGGGCTGAAATCAGGTCGAGCTAACGACCGTAGCCGAGTTCTGCCGGGTCCGCGCTTGCGCCGCAGAGTGATCATGGCCGAAGAGGGAAAAGAAGCGGTCGCCTTGTCCCACGAGTGATGCGGCGTCACACCCATCCCCGCACAACTCCTCGCCGAGTTGTTCCATGATGCCCGGCATGGTGCGAAACCTCTGCGTGCCGGCCTCGATGCCCGGAGTACCAGTGGCGAGCGCAACGAGGTGCATGACCTCAAGGGTGGCAAGGTTAGCGCTGAACGGAAAGACGCTCTCATTCCGCTTGAAGCGGTGGTCGGCTGGCAGTCCGGCCAAGTAAGACGGATCGTCCAGCTTCCCCTCGCGCTCCGTTGCGGCGTCGCCCGGGTAGAACGCCTGCAGGCATTCCAGGCAGCGGCGACCCGGTCCTACCGTTTGCACCTGCCAGTCGGCACCGGTGAACCTGCCGCGCCGGAACCGCACCTGGATCCCACCGTCGATTACCGGGATCAGGTGCCCGTAAGCAAGGTGATTCAGCACCTGCCGCGGCCACGGCCGGTCTACACACGAGAAGAGGACATCACAGTCCATCGCCGCGCGGTAGCCCTCCTCCTCCGTCACCGCGTGCGGCACCCGTAGGATGTCCACCTTGTCAGCGGTCGCAGCCCTCCGGATCTGCCTTGCGGCGATGTCAACCTTTCGCTTGCCCAGGTCCCGCCGGGTCGCGCCCAGGAGCCGATCCAGGTTGTGGCGCTGGACCTCATCGAAGTCGATCAGGACGAAACGCTCGATCCCCATCCGCGCCAACGCCTCCGCAACTACACTTCCAACGCTGCCCAGACCCACGATGCCTACACGCAACCGGGCAAGCGTCCCATGCGCCTCCTCACCCCACACAGTCACGGTGCGCTTGAACTCTTCCCTCCATCTCGGAGGTGGCACCAGGGCGTCCGTGAAGCTCACCCGCAGAGTCTCGCCGAGAACACGGACAGAGTGGCACCAGCGCCTCTGATACTCCTTCGGAGCAGTACGCTCCCACATCCGCGCACTCCACGTACCATCATTCCCTACCGTCATGCCCAGGAGCGGCAGGTCGGTAAGCGCGGCCACGGCGCCAGCCATCCGGAGCTCTGCACGAACGTCGTCGCGACTCATGCCCTGCCAACCCGGGCCAGGGTGGCTGTGAAGAAACGAGAGGCCGCATCCTTCCCGTGCAGCCTCGGCACACGCGCGCTCCAGGTACTGCGGATTGAAGCTCGCGTTTCCGTGGCGCTGGCGGTCTCCGTCCAGCGGAAACAGCGGCGTGTGCACCAGCGCCGTGAGGCGGGTTGCACCATTAGAAGGAGTCCAGAGCGCGAACAGCACATCCTCCTCCTGGTCCTCACGGATCAGATGAGTGGCCATCGCTGCATCCACGACGCCCGAAAGGGCGACACTCAGCTCGGTTGGAAGCGTATCAGGCATTTGCGAAGATCGTGTTGACTTGTGACAGGAGGCGGCGGGTGGAGCGCTCGCCGCTCCACCCGAAGTTATGGCTCCAGTAGCGCCACTCCGGCCCAAGGCCGCTCTGGATGATGTTCCGCACGTTCGGCACCGAGCCGTATTCCAGGAGTTGCGGAGTAGCACGGACGTGGATGGAAGAGCCGACGGTTCGGGGGTAATCCTGGGGAGCGAGCAACCCCAGATCGATCACCCGGTCCGCGAATCGGCCGACCTGCACCACGAAGCCGCGGATGACCACGTAGACGTTGCCGCCTCCCGAGCTCACCCGCTCAGCCTCGTAGCCCATCTCCAGCAGGTCGCGCAGGAGACGGTCGGGCCCGTACATCAGGACACCGGAGTCGGGCTGTTGTGGAAGACCACGAAGTGCATCCCGTTCTCCAGCCGCACCACCTCGTCGAGGTTGCTGTACTTGCGCTGCTCGTTGCCGTGACGGAAGACGAGCGTCGTCTCCGCCGGCTCCTCGCCCGCCAGCACCAGAAGCTCCCGGACCGTCATCTCCGAGCGCGTGACCTTGAACTGCTCCCGGTCGATGTGGATGACGATCTCCTTCTTGCCGGGCTCGGCCGGCTTTCCCGCGGTGTTGTTCATTTGTATCTCCGAAAAGTGAGAGGATGCGAGGCCGCCAATCGGCCCCACACCCTCTCTAAACGGAGGTCCGTCTCTCCATGTGCGCGCCGTTTACACGGGCGGCTCCCCAGCTCCAAGCCAGTGGGGACAGTGGACCCGGTGGTGGCAGCGCGCGCACACAAACTCGGGGATTCGGGACTCAATCACCCGGGAAACGCCGCGGCCAACCTGATCCTGGGCGCTAGTACGCGCAGTCGTCATGCTCCTCTTCTGCTTACTCCACCGGGCCGGGTAAATTCGACCATCAGCATCGGAGTACACAAAGATCTCCAACGTACCCGGACCCGCCTCCTCGAGAAGCGCGAACGGCCACTGGAGTTTCCCCTTGTGCAGGTCCGACCAGTTGATCTCTCTGTCCGCGTTCATCTTTCCGGCTAGCGAGCCCTCCTCCAGCCCGATCGCTCTCCGCCGTCCGTCCGGAAGACGGAAGTAACCGAGCAGGTTGGTCCGGACCATCCGGACGTGACCCTCAAAAGCTATCTCGACTTCCGAAGACAACTCCGCCGCGGCGACGGCATCGGGACGATATGCCTCCGCGAGGCGGGTCACTCGGCGCTGCGCATGCCGCCGGTAGAGTGGAAGGAGAAGGTGGTTGCGGTTATCCGCGTCGCCCCACTCCTCGTCCAGGACCGCCACGGCCCGCGCTGCATCCACCGGCTGTCCTGATGCGTTTGCCTCCTGGATGATGCGCTGCATTGCCCGTCTGGTGACACCAACGTACATCGGCCACAGAGACTCGGCCGCGCTTGGGAATTCAGCTTTCAGCGTCCGCTGTAGGTAATTTCGGATGGCGCATCCGCCACCTGTTAAGAGGTAGGCAGGCACTACTTCCGGGTATTCGCCTCCCCATAACCTAGTGGCCCTGAAGATCTCCGGCTCCGCGCGCACAGCGTCCCACTCCAGCCGAGGGGCTCCCGAACGCGCTGCCCAGCGCTCAAACAGCAGCGGGCGCTGGCGCTGATTGCGCGGGCGGTCCGTTCCACCCGCACTTCTCGCATGAGATACCACGACGGCACGCTCAGCCCGCGTGACCCCGACAAACAGGAGCGAATCGGCTTGCCTGGCATCCTCCTCCTGATCGGGTCGCAGCCTGGGTGGTATCCACGACTGATCGTTGGTAATCGCAGGGAATGTCTGCCCGGCGACTGCCACATAGGGGAACTCCAGCCCTTTCGATGCGTGGCATGTCATCACGCGTACCGCGTCCCGACGTACTGATGGCGGCGTGAGGAGGGGCTTTGCCTGCGAAAGCATGTCCCGAAGCCGGTCGTTGAAGCCCAGGCGCGAGCGGCGTGGTCTCGTTCGCCGGTGGGAGTAACGGTGCGCAGCCGCTACGGACAGCGTCGTCACCACTTCTTCAATCGCCGACGCAACTCCAGGATCATCGGACTGCCGGAGCAAATTCCGCAGGTATTCGCCGTCCTCGAACAGGAAGGCGCAGAGGAGGGCCCAAGCATCAGCTGAAAAGCGCAGCTCGTTCAGCGCCTGCCGCAACTCTGCTATTCGCTCGACGACCCCGTCCGCCCCAGGGATGGGCCGGACCTCGAATGCGCCGTCACGGTCCATGCTCGCCAGCATGTACTCGATAGCCGCGTTCAGTGCACCGGGCGGGGTCGTGTCGCGGAACAGTGCGTAAGTGAGCCGCGGCACCGCGGCGCGCGGTGCGTCCAGAAGAGCGGCCACTGATGCGAGGTCGCCAGCGGCTCCTTCAGCGGTAACCAATCCCGTAGTAACGGCGCGCACCCCTAGTTGGTTCAGGGCGAGCGAGGTTTGGCGCACGTCGATGTTCCTGCGCGCGAGGACAGCGATGTCGGCCTTCTCCACGCCATGCCGCACCCACTGATCCACCTGCGCTGCGATCCCCTCTCGCTCGGCCACATCGGAGTTCGCCTCCGCGATTGTGACGGCTGGCGGCAGTACCGGCGGCCGGTCACGGTCAGGACGCCAGCGTGCTGGAATTGGTCCGTCGTGATCCGGATCTTCGAGCAGCGCGGCGAGTTCGTTCGCGACGTCCACGATCGCCTGCCCGGACCGAAAGTTCACATCCAGCTCGTGACGGACCGCGTCAGGGAAGTCCTGCTCGAATTCATCCACGTTCTGGGGATGAGCACCCCGGAAGCGGTAGATAGCCTGGCGCTTGTCGCCAACCGCCCACGGGAGGTTGTCAAGCCCGGAGATCTGCTTGAGCAGTTCTGCCACTGCACGACTGACGTCCTGATACTCATCGACCATTACCCATGGGTGTTTGGCCGCCACACGTGCGCGCACCTCGGCATTTTCCTCCAAGATGCGTTTCGGGAGCATGATCAGGTCGCCGAAGTCGACGGCGGAGCGCCGCTCCTTCTCGGCTTCGTACTCCCGGAAGAGTGCCAGCAGCGCGGCCATCTGCGGGCGAGTATCCGGCTCGCCCTCACCCGGCACCCAGGCGCGCATTTCCTGTTCGAACTCGTCAGGTCCGATCAGCCGGTCCTTGAGGAACGCGATAGACTCCGCGACCCTTCGCGCGGTCTCTGCTGGATCCCGGAGGTCCAGAATGGCATCGCACTCGACCGACGCCAGTATCTCCAGAACCAGTTCTGCCTGCGCTGCATCATCCAGAAGGATGAGTTCCTCAGGACGGCCAGCCTCAAGGGCGAAGTGATGTAGGAACGTGTAGCCCCAGCCATGGAAGGTGGAGATCTCCATCACATCGGCGACTGGCTCCCCAAACCGCCGTGCGATCCGGTTGCGCAGCTCGTCAGCGGCCTCGACGCTGAACGTGAGCACGAGGAGTTGCTCCGGCCGTACATCGTTCCTCCCCAAGAGGTACTCGATCCGGAGTACCAGAGTGCGCGTCTTTCCCGTCCCTGGCCCCGCCACCACTAGAACCGGGCGCCCGAACTCACCTGCAGCCTCCTTCTGAGCCTTGGTGGGCTCACGCTCGGGCCCGTCGGGCTGTTGTGCCTGCTGCCCGGTGTCGTGGCGGTAAAGTGCCTCGGCCAATTGCGCGTGGACCAACTCCAGCGCAATGCCCCGGCGCTGGGCTACCACCGAGGGGGTAACGCCACCCTGCCACCCCTCGAGGGTCTCCTGGGCCGGGCACAGAAACTCCGCGGCGAACGCGTTAGCCTGCGCCTCTTCCTTCGCCTTCTCGCTATACCGCGCCACACCAGCCGCGCCCGATCCCATGTAAGCGGAGCCAAGGAGCGGATCCGGCGGAACGATTGGATTGGTGAGACGGTCGTGCAGCACCAAATGCCCCAGCTCGTGCGCGATCACCAGGATCTTTTGCTCCGGGTCGCGATCGAGCTTTTCGTCGTAACTGACGAGAGGATTACTGATCCCCACCTCAGCCCGGCTACCTTCAAGCGCCTCGCTCGGAACCCCCGCCAAGTATTTTCCGAAGACGCGCAGCAAGTAAGCCTCAATCCGCTCGAGCAACGCGTCCGACTCGCGTCCGATCTCTTCCCGAACCTCCCTGGCGCGGGCACGAACGTGCTCAAGATTCCTCATTCGTCAGCTTCACCCTCTTCGGTCTGGAGCCGAAGCCAAAGTGCTCGTAATTCTGGAGAAAGGCCGGCTCGGTTTAGCAACTGCTCGTAACTCGTCGGACCGGAGCTGTACGCGCCGGTACGCGATGCTGCCCGTGCGAACTCAGCGCTTTCTTCAAACTTGTTTGTCACCCTCTTCCGGCTTACCTGATGCGCGCGGTGCGCTCGCCGCGCAAAGGCGTGGCGAGGCCCGGGCGGCACCAGTTCCGGATGACGAGCGAACATCATGATCAATCCCAAAGTGGTATCCTCCATCTCCGCAGCCACCGCGGCAGGGGATTTCCCGGTTTCACCGCACAGCAGGCCTAGAAGGTCTTGGGGTGGCGAGGGTCCGGATTCTGCCGCCGCCGCGGTTTCCGCCGGCGTCGATCCCCCGCGTGCGATGGCGTGCTCCTCCTTTAACCACTCCAGTGTGTCGCGAACGGCCGCCGCCCCGACTCCGGGGGGCAACTCATCATCCTCTGAAAGAATCGCGTCAAAGAATGCAAAAAGATCCTCCGCAAACTCCGGATGCTGATCTGCGAGTTGCTCAACCAGTTCGGCATCCCCACGCTCTTCCCAAGCGGTTTCGATCTGCGCGAGTAGATTGGTCAGTGTGGGTTCATTAGCGGACGGCATGGTCTTCTCCCTTTCGTTTGTGCCGGTGAGTGTCTTCTGGAAAGCCTCACGGGCGTGGATCACGTTCCGTCCACTCTTCCGCGGCACGCCGTAGAGCCGTCTCCGCCTTCTTTCTCAACCGGTAGACTTGGAACCGGGTGAGGCCGAACCGCTCCGTCAGAGGGATTCGCTCGGGGTCCTCCACTTCAAGTCCGACCATCGGTGGATCTTTGCGAGTCCGTTCGCGCCAAGCGTCTCTGAGCCGATCGAAGCAGAAGGATTTCCAAGCCTTATGGGCTTGGGCGCCTTGCGAACCTCGCAGCGCGCGGATGACCTGCCGCAATGCACTCTGGTAGAGGTCTGGTGCCTCGCGCGATGGCGACTTCCGGGCGAATCTCACTGCGGCAACATAAAGCCACCGCATGTATTCAGGGGCTCCTTCCCCCGCCTCCAGCTCTTCCACCCGGCCAGCGAACAGCCGGTTGGCCACCTCTTCCGCTGGGGTGAACCGCTCTTTGAGCCAAAGCTCACGGTATGCGCGCGCCAGCACTTCAGCGGGTAAATCCTCCCTTGGGGCACTACGGACGTGCTGGATGAGGTCGCCCTCTTCCATCTGCATCAACGCCGCGAACAGCGCTTCATGCCGAGTCAGTCGGTCCGGATCGGGGGTATGCTCCATTCGGCTCCGGTTAAGGAATGAGTGGACGTGTACTATAAACGGAAACGGAAGGACCTACGTGCGGCATTTCTTCGGGATTCACCTGAACAGCGGGTTGAACTGGGCGGGAATGGTTAACAAGGTGATGGAAGTACGTCAATACCCAAGTGCCATTCTCTGCGCCGCGACCCGTTCTTCGTCAACGCTTATAACCTAGAGAACGAGCCACGGCGTGCCCGTGTGCGAGCCGTTAACCTTCCCGCTCTTAAACAAGCAACTACCGACCCCAAGAGAAAAGTGATGGACGAGTCAGGCGCTGAGCCGATGCGGCCAGTGCACGTGCTCGTTCATCCTGTCACCGAGGGGTTCAACGATGTCCCGCTGCCTCAACAAGGCCACGCTGATCGGCTACCTGGGTGCCGATCCCGAGATCCGGACCATCAGCAGCGGTGCCCGCGTCGCGCAGTTCTCGGTCGGCACCACGCGGCGGTGGGAGGGCCGCGACGGGACGCCGCGCGAGAAGACGCAGTGGCACCGCGTGCTGGTGTGGGACACCCTGCCGGCGACGTTCGGGTTGGTCGAGAAGTACCTGCGGAAGGGCGACCGCGTCTACGTGGAGGGCGAGATCGACTACCGCTCGTACGAGACGGATCCCGGCGACACGCGCTGGACGACCGAGATCAAGGCGTCGGAGGTGCTGGGGGCGGGGAACGCGGCCGAACGGGACGGCGAGCGGCCCAGGAGCACCGGCCGCCAGCCCCAAGCGCCGGCGCAGGAGCAAGTCCCCGCGCTGCCGTTGTGAGCCATGGCCTACGACGCGCCGTACCCCGACTTCAGCTGGTCCCACTCCCGCGACCGCGCGCTGGCTGAATGCGCGAGGTCGTATTACTGGCGCTACTACGGAAGCCACCGCGGCTGGCACCCGGACGCGCCGCGGGCCGCTCAGCTCGCCTACGCGCTCAAACAGCTCACGAGCTTCCCGATGATCGTGGGGAACGTCGTGCACGCCTGTGCGCGCGACTGCGCCTACGCAATCCGCCACGGCACGCCACGGCCGACGTTCGAGGTGATGATGGCGCAAGCGTCCGACGCGCTGAACCGGGCGCTGATCGGCTCCCATCACCGCGGGATGTTCCTGCGCGATCCCAAGCGCATGCCGATGCTGCGGGACGCCTGGTACGCCGGGCGTGCGGATTCCGCCGGCCTGGCCGCGGCCGTCGCGAAGGCGCGCATCTGCCTGCGTGCGCTGGAGGGCTCATCGGTGTGGCGGGACCTAGAGGCGTCCCTGCCCGACCGCGTCGTGGTTTCCGACACGCCGGAGGCGTTCGTCCATGAGGGCTGGCCCATCTACGCCGGCCCAGACCTGGTCTACTGCCCGGACGACCAGCGCGTCGTCATCCTGGACTGGAAGACCGGCGACGACAGGGGCGCCGAACTGCAGATCCCGCTGTACGCGCTCTACTGCCGGTCCGTGCTGGGCCTGCGCTTCCGCGAGGAGGCGTGGTTCGGCCGCGTGGTGAACCTGGCTACCGGCGACGACACCACGCGCGAGATCACCCGCTACGATCTGATGCTGGCCGCCGAGCGCGTCCGCCACAGCGTCGGCGCGATGCAGGCGCTGCTCGCCGACCCAGAGCGGAACGAGCCTCGGCCCATCACGGAATTCCCGATCGTTGCCCCCGAGCGACGCCGCGACTGCCAATTCTGCCCGTTCTACGCCCTCTGTGAGCAGGAACTGCAGAAGGCCGATCTCATCAGCTAACCGGCGTCCGCCCACCGGTATCCCGGCATCCCCGGTTTCCCAGCACTCCGGGGAGCCGGATACCGGCGTGCCGGGAAAGACTGCTCCCGATCAGGAAGAGGAAGAGAGGATGGGCTACAGCC
This sequence comes from Gemmatimonadota bacterium, assembly GCA_019348475.1. Classification (GTDB taxonomy): domain Bacteria; phylum Gemmatimonadota; class Gemmatimonadetes; order Longimicrobiales; family Longimicrobiaceae; genus Longimicrobium. Next base: position 18,778 of record JAHWJJ010000012.1, read on the forward strand.
CGACAGCGCCGCCCGGCCACCCGGGGTACCAGTCGGGGAAGAACGACGGGGTAGTCCCCTTCCCCGCTGCCCACGCTCCCAGGCAACACCGCAGTATGGACCTGCTCCGCCAGACGGTCGCGGAAATCCGCGACAAGGCGGCCGAGTTCCGCGACGACTTCGGCGACGAGGCACGCGCACGCACGCTCGAATGGGCGGCCGCGCGCCTCGACGCCGCGCTGGACGACTTCAGCAACCAACAGCTCACGCTTGCCCAGGCCGCACGGGAATCCGGCTACTCGGCCGCGCACCTCGGCCGGTATGTCGCCCTGGGCAAGATCCCGAACGCGGGCCGGCCCCACGCCCCCCGCATCCGCCGCGGCGACGTGCCGCACAAGCCGGGGGCCTTGCGGCCCAAATCTCTTACGCTCATGGTTGACCGCACGCAGATCGCGCGTTCTGTCGTGAACTCGACAACGAGGCATCACGATGGCTAACGCGACGAAGAAGCCCTGGTCGTACTCGACCGGGGAATGGGGAGTAAACCGGGTTCGCGCGTTCGAACGCCAGGGCAAGGGGATCTTCCTCGAGTTCCGCGAGCGCAACCCGGACGGCACGGCGGGACGCAAGGCGCGGGTCGCGCTGGGGCACAGCGACCGCAAGGCGGCGAAGGCCAAGGCCGAGGAAGTGGCCGCGGCCTTCCGTCGTGAAGAACCCGCGCAGGCGAGCGAAGCGACGCTCCAGGTCCTGTTTGACACCTACGGGTCCGAGGTGACGCCCGAGAAGGGCGAGAGCAAGCGCAAGCACGACGTGCGCTGCGCCGAGATGTTCCTGCGCTACTTCGGGGCGCAGACACTGCCGCGCACGCTGACGCGCCGGGAGTGGGACCGGTTCGTGGCGGACCGGCGGCGCGGCGCCATCGCGCCCGCCGGCGTCGTGCAGAAGCGGCGGGTGGGGGAGCGCGTGATCACGTACGACCTCAAGTGGCTCCTGTCGGTGTTCAACTGGGCGACGACGGTCGGCGACGGACACGGCGGGTTCCTGCTGGACCGGAACCCGTTCAAGGGGCTGCCGCTGCCGCGGACGGAGAGCCCGCAGCGCTCCGTGCTGACCCACGAGCAGTACCTGGTGCTCCGCGGGATCGCGGCGCAGGTGGCGCCGCAGTTCGATCTGGCGCTGGTGCTGGCGCACGAGACGGGGCACCGGATCGGCGCGATCCGCCAGCTGCGCTGGTCCGACATCGACCTCGATGCCGGCACCGTGCACTGGCGGGGCGAGTTGGACAAGATCGGGATGGAGCACACCACGCTCCTGACCGAGGAGGCCGACGCCGCGCTCCGGGCGGAGCGATTGCCGCGGCCGGCGATCGGGGACGCGTGGCTGTTCCCGGCGCCGGGGGATCCGGACCAGCCGGCTTCCCGGCACCTGGTCCGGGACTGGTGGGAGCGGGCCGCCAAGCTGGCGGACCTGGCGAAGGGCAAGCGGCTGGGCTGGCACTCGCTCCGCCGGCAGTGGGCGACGGAGATGAAGGAGACGCCGCTGAAGGACCTGTGCTACATGGGCGGCTGGAAGAGCCCCATGACGGTGCTGACCTGCTACCAGCAGCCGGACACGGAGACCCAGCGCGAGGCGCTGGCCAGGCGGAAGCGCTACCGCGCCGGCGCGGGAGGGTGAGAGGGGTCCGGCCGACTTTGGACACCCATTTGGACACCCACCCCGAAAAATTCGGAAAAACAGCAAAGCCCCCGTCAACGTAAACCGTTGCGGGGGCTCTACTCAGGGCAGTGGGCCTGGGCCGATTCGAACGGCCGACCTCACGCTTATCAGGCGTGCGCTCTAACCAACTGAGCTACAGGCCC
>JAHWJJ010000212.1 GCA_019348475.1 Gemmatimonadota bacterium
GCGGGCTAACGCCCGCGGCTGTATAGGCCAGAAGCCCGGTCTCGGCGCGCTTGCGCTCGCCGAACGGGTCTTCAACTGCTCGCGCGGGCGACGCCGCCGCGCGTGGGGTGTCATGCGCACGACGAATAGCCGATGCGCAGTCGATCCTCCCTCACACCACCCCTCCCCCGGGGTTGGGGGAGGGGTCGACCGCCGTTCCGAGGAACGAGCAAAAGGCCGGTCGGGGGAGAGGGCCCGCGGGAACGCGCCCTACCCCTCCTCCGCCTTCTTCGGCTTCGCGCTGACGAGCTGCGCGATGCGGCGTCCGTCCGCGGAATCCGTGATGAGCTGGTCCAGGCGGTGCAGGCGGGTGGGCTCCTGTTTGGCGCTCACCACCCAGAAGGTGGCGGTCTGGCGGTATCCGGGGGGTTGGGCCTGGAAGAAGTTCCAGGCCTTTTCGTTGGACCGGAACCGCTCCTCCATCGCCGGATCGAAGGCGGCCCTGTCCCGGTTCTCGTATGCGTAGATGCGGGAGTTGCTCTCTTCGCGCGCCTCGAAGGCCTTCAGGCCGGCCGGCTGCATGCGCCCCGCCGCGATCAGCTCGCCCGCCCGCTGGATGTTGACGGCGCTCCAGGTGCTCTTCTTCTTGCGCGGCGTAAAGCGGATGGTGTACGCGTCGTCGCCCGCGCTACGCCGCACCCCGTCGATCCACCCGAAGCACAGCGCCTCGTCCACCGACTCAGGCCAGGTGATGCTCGGCCTGCCCGTGCCCTTCTTGTAGAACCCGACCAGCAGTTCCGATTCGCGGTCGTGATGCGCCTGCAGCCCCGCGCGAAAGTCCTCCGGAGTGGCGAAGAAGGTGGCTTCCATCGTTGGGACCCCTTGCGTTTCGACAGGTATGGCCGGCTCCCCGCCGCGCCCCCTCCGCTCGCTCAGGCTCGCACCTCCCCAAAACCCCTGGGGGAGGTTGAACGGCGGTTTCATCCAACACGGTGCGCGTAGCGCCGGATGCCTCAGGATGACCGGGTAGTGGTGCGCGGATCGGCGTCGGCCACGGTCAGCGCGCGGGCGGCGGTGTCGCGATCCAGGAGTGCGCGGATCTCCTCGATCAGCGGGTGGCCGCTCGTGTAGCGCTTGCCGTAGTCCAGGTTGAACCCGTAGTCGAAGTCCGGGGGGTTGGAACCCTGATTGTGCTGCATGATGGTTTCCAGCTTGTCCAGCGCCTTCGCCAGCCGCGCCTCCGGCGAGCCGGCCGCCTCGTACTCGTCCCACAGCGCGGTGATCTCCGCGCGCAGGCGCTCGGGCAGGGGGTGCAGAAGCTGCAGCAGGTCGGCGCGCTCCTCGCCCGCCTTGCTCTGGCCGGGGACCTGGTGGATGGCGGGGATGTCGCCGCCGATGGCTTCGCCCAGGTCGTGGATGATGCACATCTTCGCCAGCCGCGCGAAGTCCACGCCGGGAAAGCCGTCCGCGAGCACCAGCGCCATCAGGCACAGGCGCCACGTGTGCTCCGCCACGCTCTCCGGCTGGCCCTGGGAGGTCCACGCGCTGCGGTGCGTGTGCTTGAGCTTCTCCGCCGAGCGCAGGAACTCCAGCACGCCCGGGATTTCCGACGGATGCATCCTTCTACCGGGTCCCGAACAGCCGGTCCCCCGCGTCGCCCAGGCCGGGAAGGATGTAGCCCAGCTCGTTGAGCTCGCGGTCCAGCGCGGCCGCGTACACGTGCACGTCGGGGTGGTCGTCCAGCATGCGCTGCACGCCTTCGGGCGCGGCCACCAGGCAGACGAAGCGCACGCGCGTGGCGCCGCTGCGCTTGAGCGACGCCGTCGCGGCCGACGCCGAGCCGCCCGTGGCGAGCATGGGGTCCAGCAGGATGAAGTCGCGCGCCTCGGGCTCCGGCGGGATCTTGAAGTAGTAGTCCACGGGCTGCAGCGTGTCGTGGTCGCGAAACAGCCCGATATGCCCCACCCGCGCCGACGGGATCAGCCGCACCACGCCGTCCACCATCCCCAGCCCGGCGCGCAGGATGGGGACCACGGTGAGCTTCTTTCCGCTCAGCTTCATTGCCGTCGTGCGCTCCAGCGGCGTGTCGATCTCCACCGGATGCAGCGGCAGGTCCTTGGTGACCTCGTACGCCATCAGCATGGCGATCTCGTCCACCAGCTCCTTGAACTTCTTCTTGGAAGTCTCCGTGTCGCGCAGCACGGCCAGCTTGTGGCGCACCAGCGGATGGCCGATGACGGTGAGGTTGGGAAACGAGTGCGACACGGGCTCCTCCCGGGTGGACGTTGGCGGGGCGGCAAGGTATGCGCGCGGCTGGGGGGCGGCAACCCGAGGGCGGGGTGAAGGGTGAAGGGGTGAACGGGTGAACGGGTGAAGGGGTGAACGGGTGAACGGGTGAAGGGGTGAAGGGGTGAAGGGGTGAGCGGGTGAGCGGGTGAGCGGGTGAGCGGGTGAGCGTGCGCGGGAGGCGGCCGGGGGGAGCAGGTGAAGCCCGGTTCGGCGAGCGTGAGCGAGCCGAGACCGGGCTTGTGGCATTTCCAGCCGTGGGCTTTAGCCCACGGGGCGCGACGGCGCCTCCAGGCGCCCCCCGCGGCGCCCCACACCGCCTCGCCGCGCCTCCGGCGGGGGTCGCACGCAACGACGCCGGGGCGGCGAACCGCCCCGGCGTCTCCGTTCGTCCCCCGCGGCCGGGATTTACTCCGGGCGCTCGGTGGTGGGGTGCTGGTGGGGCTTCACCGGCACGTCGGCGGCTTCCAGCGCCAGCTCGGTGCCGGGCTTCAGCCCCTCGCCCACGCGCGACTGCGAGTTCATCGCCTGCGGCTGGCCGGGGACCGGGATGGCGTGCTTGCCGTACGGGTCCTGGTTGTCCAGCTCGTCCTCGGAAAAGCTGGTGCGGTCGGCGTCCTGCACCTCGTCGCGCTCGCCCAGGCGGGGGCGGTGGTGGTAGCCCTCGTCCGCGAACTGCGCCCGGTCCGCCTGCTCGATCGCATCTTCCCGCTGGTGATGCGAGTCGTCGGTCCGCGCGGGGTCCGTCTCGCGCCCCTGCCGGCGGCTGCCCATTCCCGACTGGTTGCCGGTCCACTCGGATCCGCTCATCCTCAGTCCCCCCTCTTCAAAGTCGTAGCGCGGGCGCAGGCGATCCCGCTCTTCGTCGATCTCCATCCGGTTCACCACCGTCTCCACGCCCTCCACGCCGCGCGCCACCGCTACGGCGCGGTGCGCCTCGGCCCGGGTCTGCACGGAGCCGGACAGCTCCACGATGCCGCGGCTGATGGCGCCCACCTCGATGCCCCGCCCGCGCAGCACGCCGTCGTCCACGAACGCGTCCAGCACGGCGTCTTCCAGTTCCGTCAGCGCCGCCTGGTCGCGCGGCGCGCGGCGTACGGCCACGGGGCGGAACTGCGCCGGCGGCTCCGTGCGCGGCGCGGGCGACTCGCGCTCCACCGCCTCGCGCAGCCCCAGCCCGCGCAGCACCAGCGCGCCGATGGCCAGGCCCCCGATGGCGCCCAGCGCGTACATCAATCCGCGGCTGCCGCCGGTCTCCTCCAGCTCCACCACGTACTGCCGGTTCGGCCGCTTCGGCCCGTCCTGCGTCGTCTCCGTCATGCTCCGCGAAAGCGCTCTGTGGCAAAAGAATGGAGCCGGACGGAAGTGCAAGTCGCGTTCCGTACGGCTCGTAAATTCAGTGCCAGTGCCAAGTGCCCAGTACCCAGTACCCAGTACCCAGGTGATCTCCTGGAACCTGGGCACTTGAACCTGGGCACTTGAACCTGCCCTTCTCACGGCGTCGTTCCACCCTGCCTTTTGCGCTGCTCCTCGCGCTCCCGGTCCGCGCGCTCGCGGGTGGCCTGGCCGCGCTCGCGCAGGTGGCGGTCGCGCTCGATGGTTTCTGCCTGGCGGTCGATCTCGCCGCGCTGCGCGCGCTCGCGGCGCGCCTCGTCCTCGCGGTCGCGCTGCGGCCGGCCGAACCCCGGCCGCGGCGTGGGGACGTGCTTTCCGTTCGCCACCACCCCGCGCTCGTCGATCCCCCAGCGGTTGCCGTTGCGGTCCGTAAAGGTCCAGTCGTTGGCCCGCCGCTGCCGCTCCGCCTCGCCGCTGATGCTGTCGTTGAGCGCCTGGATGCGCCCCTCGAAGTGCCGTCGATAGCGCTCCACATCCTCCACCGGCGCCTCGGCCACGGCGCCGGGGCGGACGACCAGGCGCGGATCGCCGAACTCCGGCCCCAGCCCGCCCGGCCCGCTCCTCCCCCGCCCCGCCCCCCCGGGCTGGGCGCCCGGAACCCCGCCCGATACCCCGCCGGCCGCGCCTGGAAACGCCGCCCCGGGCTGTCCCCCCTGCCCCGCGGGCGCGGCCGGGATCCCCGCCGGCACGCGGCTGGGGAAGGGGCCGGGGTCCGGCAGGGCGCGCAGCACGGAATCCACCGCCGCCGCGCTGATCACCGCCGCGGCCGGCGCCGCGGGCTCGGGAAGGCTGGCGGCCGCGTCCGTCGCCATCCCCCCCCACTCGCCCACGTCCAGGTAGTCCACCACCTCCTGCGTCGGCCCGCCCGCGGGCGCCCGCGAGGCGAGGCGGCGCTCCGGCGCGGGCGCCAGCAGCACGGCCAGGAGCAGGACAACGTGAAGGGCGAACGAAACCGCGATGGTGCGCGGCGTGATGAGCGGCGGACGCGGCTGGCGGGGACGGCTGAACGGCGCCCGGGAGCGCGGCGCGGGGCCCGCCGCGGGAGCGGGGGCCCGCGTGGCCGCGTGGCGCGGCGGAGCGGTGGCGGCCGGGGGAGTCATGTGCAGCTTTCTACTCCCCCCGTCCGGCGCTGTTCCGGCCCGCCTCCCCGCGCTCACCCCGCCTTAATCACGCCGCGGAACGGAGTTGCGTCGCGCGGATGATCTTCGGACCACGTGGGATCGCTTGGCTTCGGGGGCAGAACCCTGCGCCGGCACCGGGATCACGCCGCGCTCGGGGGCTGCCCCCGCGAGCAGGTGAAGCCCGGTTCGGCGAGCGCAAGCGAGACGAGACCGGGCTTATGGCAGTTCCAGCCGCGGGCTTTAGCCCGCAGGGATCGTGGGCACAACCCGATGAGGGCACGACCCGATGAGGGCACGACCCGATGACGGGATAACCGGATGACGGGACCCGATGACCGGACGCCCCGCTGCGGGACGACGATGCGGCGCCCGCGCGACGGCGCCTACACCGCGCTCGTCTCCAGCAGCCGCGCCATCCGCTCGGCCGCCATCCGCAGGCGGTCTTCGGAGCAGGTAAGGGCGATGCGGACGAAGCCCTCGCCCCCCTCGCCCAGCGACTTGCCGGGAAGCAGCGCCACCCCCTGCTCCAGCAGCAGCCGCCGCGCCCACGGCTCGCTGGCCGTGCCTTCGGGGAGCGGAATCCACAGGTACATGGTCCCGCACGGGCTGGGGACGTCGAAGCCGGCCTCGCGCAGCGCCTGGACGGCCGCGTCGCGGCGCGCCTGGAAGATGGCCACGTTCCCCGGCACCCACGCCGCGTGCGACCGCAGTGCAGCCACCCCCGCGTGCTGGATGGTGAACGGAAGCCCCGTGTCCGCGAACGTCTTTACCCGCGTGAGCGCCGCCACCAGTTCCGCGTTCCCCGCCGCCCAGCCGATGCGCCACCCCGTCATGTTGTACGTCTTGGACAGCGAGTGGAACTCGATGGCCACCTCCCGCGCGCCGGGAATCTCCAGGATGCTGGGCGGGCGGTACCCGTCGAACGCGATCTCCGAGTACGCGTTGTCGTACGCCAGGATCACGTCGTTCCGCCGGCACCACTCCACGCAATCCCGCAGGTACTCACGGGGGGCGATGGCGGCGGTGGGGTTGTTGGGGTAGTTCAGGTACAGGATCCTGGCGCGCCTGGCCACCTCCGCGGGGATCGAATCCAGCGGCACCAGGAAGTCGTTCTCCGGCCGCAGCGGGACGATGTACGGCTCGCCGCCGGCCAGCACCGTGCCCCCCACGTACGCCTGGTAGCCGGGGTCGGGAACGATGGTCGCGTCCCCCGGCTCCAGGAACGCGAACGGCAGGTGAAAGATCCCCTCCTTGGACCCGATCAGCGGCGCGACCTCCTTCATGGGATCCACGGCCACGCCGAAGCGCGCGCCCATCCACCGGGCGATCTCCTCGCGGAACTCCACCAGGCCCATCTGGAAGGCGTAGCGCGAGTTGCCGGGGTCCAGCGCCGCCGCGCGCAGCGCGTCTACCGCGGCCGGGGGCGGCGGCAGATCGGCGTCGCCGGTGCCCAGGTCGATCACGTCCACCCCGCGCGCCTTCAGGTCGCGCTTGATGGCGGGGACGTCGGTGAGCGGATACGGCGGAAGCGTCCTGAAGCGGCGGGCCAGCTGCGGCATGGTCTGCGTCGGTGCGGTCAGGCGTGAGTGGGGGCGCTCTCGTCCCGGCCGCGCGCGTCCAGCAGCATCCGCGCGACCAGCAGCACCCCGCCAATGGAGATGGCGATGTCCGCCACGTTGAAGATGTAGGGAAAGAAGTGGACGTAGATGAAGTCCGTCACGCCCCCGTCCAGCACCCGGTCGCCCAGGTTGCCCAGGGCCCCACCCAGCACCAGCGCGCCGGCCGCGTGGATCCACCGGTCGCGCGACTGCCGGATGATGCTGATGGTGGCGCCGATCCCCACCAGGGTCAGGACGATCAGCAGCGGCAGCCGCCACGGGCTGTCCGCCTGGCTGAACCACCCCCACGAGATGCCTTCGTTGAAGCTGTGCTGGAACGACAGCCATCCGTGGACGATGGTGTGGCGCTCCACTTCCAGGGCGATGCGCTGCTGCACGAGCGCCTTGGTGAACCAGTCCGCCGCCACGATCAGGGCGATGGCCACGGCCATCCAGCGGCTGCGAGAAAGCGTCATGGGGCCTGCACCGGGTTCGTAAGGGTTCCAACGCCGGGGATCTCCACCTCCACCACGTCCCCCGGCTGCAGCGGGCCGACGCCGGCCGGGGTGCCGGTGGCGATCACGTCGCCCGGCTCCAGCGTCATCACCCCGGAAATGTACTCGATCAGCATGGGGATGTCGAAAGCCATCTCCGACACGCGCCCGTGCTGCCGCACCTGTCCGTTCACGCGGCAGATCACCTCCAGCGCGCCGCGGTCCGCGACCTGGGCCAGCGGCAGCGTCGCGCCGATCGGGCAGAAGGTGTCGAAGCCCTTGGCGCGCGTCCACTGGCCGTCCGTCTTCTGCAGGTCGCGTGCGGTCACGTCGTTCAGCGGCGCGATGCCGGCCACGTGGTCCCACGCGTCCGCCGCCTTCACCCCGCGCGCCGTGCGGCCGATCACCACGGCGATCTCCCCCTCGTGCTCCACCCGGTCCGAAGCCGCCGGCAGCACGATCGCCTCGCCCTCGCGGACGATGGAGGAAGGGGGCTTCAGGAAGAGGAGCGGCCGCTCGGGGACCTGGTTGCCCAGCTCGCGGGCGTGCTCCAGATAGTTGCGGCCCACGCAGACGATCTTGGTCGGACGGTTCACGGACGGCGGATGCGGGGTCGAGGTGTGGACGGATGAGGGGATGAAGCTAACCCCGGCCGGCGCTTTGATCCAGCCGTGAAAGGTGGATGTCGGCTCCAACGCTGATGCAGAGCCTCCCCTGGAGCGATGGAATCGCCGCTGGCAGGTCGCGAAGTCCGACTGCGCGAGCCTTCGCCGACAACACGGCGCCGCA
>JAHWJJ010000213.1 GCA_019348475.1 Gemmatimonadota bacterium
TCTGCGGCGGCTCGGATCCGAACAGTGCTCTCAAGATCGTCGCGCGACTGCAGGACCATGCGGCGGATGTCGATGGGCAGCTCCTGCGTAACTGACAGGAACGCGTCCACTATCACCAGCGCCGCGAGGGACGCGTGGCCGCCGAAGAAGGCGCTGATCCACCGGGGCAGAAAGAAGATGCGGCGGTTGTCGCGGATCCACTCCAGCCGGTCCAGTGACGGCCGCAGGTACTGGAGCGTGAGCGGGGCGTGCAGTCGGTCGTTGAAGTTGCCGGCCGCGGCGGTCACCCACTCCTCGTTGAGCTCGGGATCGTCCAGAAAGCGGCTGAAGTACTGCGCCTTCACGTCCGCGGCCGGAACCGCGGCGCCCGCGACGAATGCGCGCCGCCCGGCGTCCGCCGTGGTGTCGCGCGCGGACTCGGCCGCGATCAGCGCGTCGGGGCCGGGCTCGCCCAGCGCGATCAGCCGCTCCACGATACTCCACCGCGTCGGCTGCTTTACGGCTTCGCCCTCGAAGGTGCGCGCGCCGGCCAGGTACTCGCGCAGCAGCGCGCGGCCGGCGTCCGTGCGCGCGGTGCCCACCAGCATGTCCAGCGCGGCCTTCCGGGCGCCGTAGCTGAGGGCGGAATCCGCCGTGCGCGCCAGCAGCAGCCGTTCCCACTCGCCGTAGAGCGGGTCGTTCGGCTGGCGCGCCGCGTAGGTGGAGATCGCCGTCCAGGCGCGGCCCATGTTGAGCCCCGCGATCTGCTCGTCGCGCTCGCGCGGCAGCTCGCGCATCACGATGCGGGCAAAGCGCGCGGGGTCCATCCGCGCCTCGCGCACCTCGTCCCACAGCGCGCCCCACAGCATGGCGCGCCGCAGCCCGTCGTCCACGCTCCCCACGTGCTCCGCCACGAACTCGCGGCTGCGCTCGTCCAGCAGGAACAGGCCGTACGCGTAGTCGCCGTCGTTGCTCCACACGTAGTCCGGCGCCGGCAGCCCGCGCGCCGCGGCGACGTCGATCGTCTCCTCCGCGCCGCTGACGGGAATCACCACGTCCTCGCGCCCGGTGTAGGCCAGGCGCACCTGCGTGCGCAGCGGCCAGAACCCGCGCCGGTCGCCGGGCAGCTCCCGCGCCGGCCGCTGGCGTAGCGAAAGACGGGCGATGGCGCCGTCGCGCACCTGCAGCGCCGTCTCTACCACGGGCATTCCCGCGCGCAGGATGTACTGCTCGCCGAACGCATCCAGCTGCATCCCCGACGTTTCTTCCAGCGCCGCCAGCAGGTCGCGCCAGGTGGCGTTGGCGTACGCGTGCCGCCGCAGGAAGAGCGTCAGTCCCGCGCGGAACGCCGAATCGCCCACCATGAAGTTCAGCTGCTTCAGGATCGCCGGCGCCTTGTTGTAGACGATGGGGCCGTAGTTGCTCTTGGCCAGGTCCAGGTTGGCCAGCTCCTGCCAGACGGGCGTGGTGCCACTGGTCTGGTCGGTGGCGTAGGCCAGCGGCTTGTTGCGCAGGTAGAACGTCTTCCACGCCTCGCTGCCGGGGTCCAGCTCGTCCTGCATCCGCGCCGCCACGTACGTGCTGAACCCCTCCTTCAGCCACAGGTCGTCGAACCACTCCATGGTCACCAGGTCGCCGAACCACTGGTGCGCCACCTCGTGGTAGATGGTGGACTTGCGCCCGATCTGCTGCCCCAGCGTGGGCGCCTCGCGAAAGATGAACTGGTTCTCGTTGTAGAAGATGGCGCCCACGTGCTCCATCCCGCCGAACGGGAAGGCGGGCGCCAGGAGCATCTCGAACTTGGCGAACGGGTACTCCACGCCGAAGTAGCGCTCCAGCCACCGCAGGGCACGCCGGTTGAGGGCCAGCAGCGTGTCGGCGTCCACCTCTGCCGCGCGGCTGAAGCGCGCGTACAGGGTCATCGGCAGGGCGTCGCCTTCCGGGCGGTCCGTCCAGGTGCGCCACGGCCCCGCCGCGAACGCCGCCAGGTAGGTGCTGATGGGCTCCGTCTCGTCGAAGGTCCACATCGTCGTGGCGGCGCCCTCCTCCCGGCGTCCGGGCCCGTTTGCCAGCACCTTCCACTCGCGCGGGGCCACGATGTGGTAGCGGAAGCGCGCCTTGAGGTCCGGCTGGTCGAACGAGGGAAAGAGCTGGTTCGCGTCCGCGGGGACCAGCAGCGTGTACAGGTACGTCGCGCCGTCGGTCTGGTCGTTGAAGCGGATGATGCTGGCCCCCGCGGGCGCGATGCGCGCGGTAAAGCGCGCGACGATGGTGTTCTCGCCGTCGCGCAGCCAGCGCCGGGGGATGCGCAGGTGCCCGTTCTTCCACTCCGCGTCCGTGACCGTCACGCCGTTCGCCGTGACGGCGCCCAGCGACGGCCCGCGAAAGTCCACCACCAGGTCACCCGCGCCGGGCGCGCGCTGCACCGCGATGGTCACGCGGCCGGGCGCGGTGTCCTGCGCCGTCACGTCCAGCTCCAGCAGGTACCGCACGCCGCCGAGCGTAGCCGCGCGGTGCCGCGCCAGCTCCAGCGACACGCCGGGGCGCATCAGGTCGTCCATGGAATCCGTCCGCGCCGCCTGCGCGCCCAGCGGGGTGGCCCACGCCAGCACGGCGCCGCAATGGAGGAGAAGAGCACGTCGAAAGATCATTCGGACGTCCGGGATGGAGTACTTTATGCTGGCGATCACGAATGCATCGCCGGCCCTTCGCGTGAGGGAAGCAGGGGCGCCGTTGCAGGCTGTTCCCTGTTCCCTGCCTTTACAGCCCCTTGAGCAGGCACCCCAGGATCAGCAGCGCGCCCCCGAGCAGCAGCGCGATGCGGCCGACGTCTCCCGGCAGCTGCACGCCCGCGAGCATCTCCAGCGCCCCCACCAGCCACAGGAGCACGGCGACCGCGAGGGTGGCGCCGCGGGGCGATTGCGGGCGAAGGAAGAGTCGGGCCATCGCGCACCTCCGGGTGGGGACGCATGCGGGGGAGTATCCACAACGTAGACGCGCGCCGCCCCGCCGGACAAGCGGAGCGGCGCGCGATTGTCCGAAGGAGCGCGGGATCAGTCAGCGGCGAGCGGCTCCGCCTCGTCGTCCTCGTCGTCGAGATGCTCGTACACCAGGGGTTCGATCTTCTCGATCTCGGCCATGGCCGACGAGTGCAGCGCGTCCCACATGTCGCACGCCAACTGGCCGTTGAGCCAGAACTCGACCGAGTTGCCAAAGAGCCTCGACAGCCGCAGCGCCGTATCCGGCGTCATCCGGCGCTTGCCGTTGATGATCTCGTTCACACGCACGTACGAGACGCCGATGCGCTTCGCGAGCTCGGTCTGCGACATTCCCAGCGGCTTCAGGAACTCCTCCAGCAGCATCTCCCCCGAGGAAGTGGGGCGAGCGTTCTCGGGAAGCCTGGCTGCCAGTTTAATGAACTCCATCGCATGCCTCCTTTGTGCGTTGGCTGGCCTGGTCAGTGATAGTCGACAATCTCAACGCAGGCCGGGCCTTCCTCAGTCCACCAGAAGCAGATCCGATACTGGCGATTGATCCTGATGCTGTGCTGCCCTGCGCGGTCCCCTTTTCAGACGCTCGAGGCGATTCCCGTGCGGAATCGTGAGATCCGCAACGGAATGCGCCCGATCCAGGCCCTCAAGCTTGCGCCGGGCCGCTCCCCAGAGAATCGACGGACAGGTTCTACGAGCAGCCTGGGTGTCCCGGATTTCAAATACGTCGCGGGTGCCTTCATCTTTGAACGAGACGATCATGGTGCCGTCAGGTATCGGGTGAGCAGTGGGACTTCTCGTCACCGCCGCGCACCCATCACCCGCGGAATGGACTATAACGGCTTACGTTATACGTGGCAACAGGTGCACGGAGTGATCTGGCGGCGCGGCCATGATGAAGGGCCGTCGCAGGTTCCGCAATGGGTGGCACTTAACCTGTTCGGGCGATGGCGGAATGTGCACGTCGTAAACGGATCGGCACGCGATCTGCCGCCGTGCGCGGGGCATGGACGCTCCCCGGATCTTTCTGTTGTCGCCCGCCTTTTGCGGGGGCAAGCGCGGCCAGATGGTGATGCGCGACGCCGCGTCGTTTCCGCTCGCGCGGCAGCTGCGCACGCCGCAGGGCGCGCCGCTGGGTGAGGTGTTCAGCTTTCTGAGCGGGCTGTACTTCCGCGGAAAGATGGCGTACGTGGATGCGTTCTCACGGCCGCCGCCGGGGCTGCCGGGCGCGCTGGTGATCACGCCCACGCGCGGGCTGGTGCCGCCGGAGTCGCGCATCACCCTGGCCGTGCTGCGCGAGTGGGCGGAGCAGGGGGACGTGGCGCTGAACAACGCGCGCTACCGGCGGCCGCTGGAAGAGCACGCCCGCGCGGTGGACCAGGCGGCGGGGCCCGGGACCTGCTACGTGCTGCTGGGCAGCATCGCATCCGACAAGTACGTGGACGTGCTGACGCGCATCTATGGCGAACGACTGCTCTTTCCGGCCGAGTTCGTGGGCCGCGGCGACATGAGCCGCGGCGGATTGATGCTGCGCGCCGCCAACGACGGCCCGGAGCTGGAGTACGCGCCCGTCCTGGGTGCCGTCCGCACGGGAAAGCGTCCGCCGAAGCTGGAACCCCGCCGCTGGAAGGACCGCACGTGACGCCACGCGCCGCCGCATCCGCACCCTCCGCCCGAAACAAGCCGTCCGCGCGCGGAAAGCCCGCGCTGCCCAACGTGGCCGACGCGGAGGTGTCGCCCGACATCATCCCCGAAAAAGGGAAGCAGTGCGACGTGCGCGTGGGCGGGCGGACGGTGCGCCTGACCAACCTGAACAAGCCGTTCTGGCCGGAGCTGGGGATCACCAAGGGCGACCTGCTGCGCTACTACGTGTCCGTGGCGCCGTACCTGCTGCCGCACCTGGTGGACCGCGCCATGGTGATGAAGCGGTACCCCAACGGGTGGAAGGGCCCGTTCTTCTTCATGAAGCGCACGCCGGAGAACGCGCCGGCGTGGCTGAAGACCTGCTCCATCGAGCACGCCAGCAAGAGCGTGATCGACTTTCCCATGGTGCAGAACCTGGCCTCGCTGCTGTGGGTGGTGAACCTGGGGTGCATCGACCTGAACCCCTGGTACGCCCGCTGCGACGACACCAACCGGCCGGACTTCCTGCACTTCGACCTGGACCCCGTGCCCGGGGCGGACTTCGCGCGGGTGCGGCAGACGGCGCTGATGGTGCGCGACAACCTGCAGCGGCTGGGGATGAAGTCGTACGCCAAGACCACGGGATCGTCCGGCATCCACGTCTACGTCCCCATCGTCCGCGGGCCCACGCAAAAGCAGGTGTGGAGCTTCGCCAAGGAGTTCGCCCGGGCGATGGAGAAGATCGACCCGGCCCTGGTCACGGCGGAGTACCGCGTCGCCAAGCGGCCGCGGGGGCGCGTCCTGGTCGACTACAACCAGAACGCGTGGGGGCGCACGCTCTCGTCCATCTACTCCGTCCGCCCCAAGCCCGCGGCCACCGTGTCGATGCCGGTGACGTGGGACGAGGTGGAGGGTGGGGTGGAGCTGGAGGACTTCACGCTGATGAACGCGCCCGAGCGCATCCGCCGCACGGGCGACCTGTGGAAGCCCGTCCTGGCCAAACGCGGCCGCTTCGACCTGGCGGACCTGCTGTGAACCTGCCGATCCCCACCGACTACGCGCCGGCCGAAAGCGAGCAGGCGGACGAGCTTCCCACCGGCGAGGGGTGGCAGTACGAGCCCAAGTGGGACGGGTTCCGCTGCCTGGCCTTTCGCGACGGCGGCGACGTGGAGCTGCGCTCCAAGGCCGGCAAACCGCTGGGCCGCTACTTTCCCGACGTGGTGGATGCGCTCGCCTCGCTGAATGCCAGGCGCTTCGTGCTGGACGGCGAGATCGTGGTGCCCGTGGGCGACACGCTCTCATTCGAAGAGCTGCAGCTGCGCCTGCACCCGGCCGCCAGCCGCGTGCAGAAGCTGGCCGCCGCCCATCCGGCGCTCCTCGTCGCCTTCGACCTGCTGCTGGGTGCGCGCGGCGGGGCGCTGACGGACCGCCCGCTTTCCGAGCGGCGGGAGAAGCTGGAGGCGTTCGCGGGGCAGTTCTTCGGCGAGCGGGTGCGGCTTTCGCCCGCCACGACGGACGAGGCGCGGGCGCGGGAGTGGCTGCAGCGCGGCGAGCGCGGGCTGGACGGCGTGATGGCGAAGCGCCTGGAGCTGCCGTACCTCTCCGGCGAGCGCGCGGGGATGGTGAAGGTGAAGAACGTCCGCACCGCGGACTGCGTGGTCGGCGGGTTCCGCTACGCGCAGAAGGAGCGGATCGTCGGATCGCTGCTGCTGGGGCTGTACGGGGACGACGGGCTGCTGAACCACGTCGGCTTCTGCTCCAGCATCAGCCGCGAGGAGCGCGAGGCGCTCACCCCGCGGCTGGAGGCGCTGCGCAGGCCGCCAGGCTTTACCGGCTCCGCCCCCGGCGGGCCCAGCCGGTGGAGCGCCATGAACCCGCGCAGCACCGAATGGGAGCCGCTCTCGCCCGAACTCGTGGTCGAGGTGGGATACGACCAGTTCACCGGCGGCCGCTTTCGCCATGGGACGCGCTTCTACCGCTGGCGTCCGGAAAAGGCGCCGGAGCAGTGCACGTACGCCCAGCTGGGCCCCGCCGGCCGCTCGTCGCTTCGCATGCTGCAGGGGTGAGCCGTCCCGCGGGGGCGCCGCCCGGTGTCCCTGCGCGCGGACGGCGCGCCCTGGCTCCCGCCGGCGCGGCGGCCCGGCGCGCCTTTGCGAATTCCCGCGACAACGCTGGTGTGGAGCGCCGAAAGGGGCCTGTGGCCCGTGGCTGGCGCGCTTGGTGCAGATCCGCCGCGCCGCGCGAATCTGATCCACGGCTTCGCGATTGACGCATTGTGTGCCCGCCGGTATCTTCGCGCCCGTCCGGAACCGGGGTTCCGGCGGTGCGCGCGGGCCGGGCGCACGCCACCGTTCAGACAGAGACAGACGACATGACGAAGACTGCAGCCTTCCTTGCCGCCGTCGCCACGGCCGCCTTCGCGGGCACCGCCCAGGCGCAGATCTGCGCCGGGTACCCGACGGGTGATCGCGGGATGTACTTCGGCGCGCGGGCGGATTTTCCGCAGGACCTGGATTCCTACGGCGTGGAGGCCAACTACAACTTCTCGGGCCCGCTGGGCGTGTATGGCGGCCTGAACGTGATCTCCGCCGAGGAGGAGGTCGAGGGCGAGGACGACGAGAGCATTGACGAGCTCTACGCGGGCGTGGCGTTCGAGATGGCGAACGTGGGGCTGATGATCGGGCCGCGCGTTTCGGCGTGCCTGGTCGGTGAGATCCGCAACATGAGTGAGGACGGCGTCTCGTACAACGAGATCCCCATCGGCCTGGGCATCGGCGCCAGCCTGGGGGTCCCGGGCATCCCCGTCTCCGGATACGTGCAGCCGCAGCTCGTCATCAGCCGGATCTCCATCGAGGACGTAGACAGCGAAACGGAGACGAACTTCGGCGTCAAGGCTGGGGCGACCATCGGATTCGGCCTGATCTCCGTGGGCGGAGAGGTCCGCCACCTGTTCATCGACGAGGACGCCCTGGTCCTCCGCGACGAAACCACCTTCGGCATCCGCGTCGGCGTCCGCTTCTAAACCGGCACGAGATCGCGAAAGACC
>JAHWJJ010000214.1 GCA_019348475.1 Gemmatimonadota bacterium
GTCCAGCCGGGGCGGCCTCTTACAGATCGCAATCGGGTGGATGATGTGCCCCGGCCGCCCTCAGCCGCGCCACCTTGATCCCTGCCCATCCAAAAAATGCGGATCCCGTCCCCGCGCCGGCAGCATCCGCTCTCCCAGGGGACGCCTGCATCCTGCCGATCCCATCCGGTCCGCGTCCGGCCGTCGCACCTATCGATCCAGCACTGCCGCCTTCCGCGACGGGTTGAGATTCCGCCCGCTCGCAGCACGGGTCCTCCGGCGAGGATTCCAGAACGATCCTCCGCAATCCGGTATGGACCGTCCCCTTGTCCCCTTGTCCCCTTGTCCCCTTGTCCCCCTGTCCCCCCCGTTCACTCCATCGCTCCATCACGACGACGAAGCGGCGCCCCCGAACCCGGGGACGCCGCTCCGCTGCCGCCTCACACCCGCCAGCGCAGATCCGCGGGGCTCAGTACCCCGGGTTCTGCACCAGCGCCGAGTTGGCGTCCAGCTCCCGCTGCGGGATGGGGAACAGGAGCCGGAAGCCGGTCAGGCCCAGCGCGCTCATGTACGCGGACACCGACGGGATGTCCATGAAGCGCCTGAGGTCGAAGAACCGGTGCCCCTCGTAGAAGAGCTCGCGGCGGCGCTCGGCCAGGTTGGCCAGCAGCACCTCTTCCTGTGTCATGCCCGACGCGTCCAGCGGCGCCACGCCGGCGCGCTCGCGGACCACGTTGATGTCGGCGATGGCCTGCGGCAGCTGGCCCATGCGGGCCGCGGCCTCGGAACGGATCAGGTACATCTCGGCCAGGCGCAGCACCGGCACGTCGTCGGTGCCCGACGCCACGTCCGTGTACTTGTTGCCGTAGAACCGGCTCCCCTGCCGGCTCACCGCCACCGGACGCCGCTCGTCCTCCGCCTCGAAGGCGGCGGCCAGCGAGTTGGGGCCGGCGGTGGTCGGCGCAAAGCCCCACCGCCCCCCCAGCGGGCGCGTGTAGAACCAGAAGGCCAGCGAGTTGGCGTCGGTCACGCTGAACGGCACCTCGAAGATGGCCTCCTCCGTCTGCTCGTTGTCGAACACGGCCGCGTAGTCCTCCACCAGCGCGAACGGCCCGTTCTCGATCACGTCGTTGGCGCGGGCGTACGCCTGCGCCCACTCGCGCTGGTACAGGTGCGCGCGCGCCAGCAGCGCCTTTGCCGCCCACGAGGTGGCGCGGCCCGCGGCGTTGGAGCGCGGGAGCTGCGAGATCGCCGTGGTCAGCTCGGACTCGATGAACGCCCAGATCTCGGCCTCGGTGCTGCGGGCCACGTTCACGCCCGGCGAAACCGTCCACACCGGCTGCGTCACCAGCGGCACGCCGCCAAAGAACTTCACCAGGTTGAAGTAGCCCAGCGCGCGGACGAAGTGCGCCTCGCCTGAGAGCGTGGCGCCCTCGTCCTCGTCCAGCGCGGCGACGTTGGGGACCGCCTCCAGGATGTTGTTGGCCCGGTTGATGGCCCTGTACGCCTCGCCCCAGATCTCCGGCAGCGCGGTGTTGGCGCTGCGGATGTCGCGGTTGGCGACCTCGCGGTCCGACGAGTAGGTGCCGGTGAACCGCAGGTTGTCGGCGTACAGGTCCGGGAACACGAGCAGGTTGCGGCAGTAGGCGCCGTCGCAGTCCTGCAGCGCGTCGTACATGGCGTTGGCCCCGGCCCGGATCTCCTCGACCGTACGCAGCGCCTCTTCCTGCGGCAGCGACTGGCGCGGGTTCACGTCCAGCGGGGCGTCGCAGGCGGCCGCCCCTAGGGCAGCCGCCGCGACGAGTGCAAAGTGTCTCAGCTTCATCTCGGGTCTCCTTTAGAAGCCGACGTTCAGGCCGACGGTGATCGTACGCGCCTGGGGCAGCGTGTAGAAGTCGATCCCGCGGGTGATGTTCTGAGCCCCGCTGAAGTTGACCTCGGGGTCAAAACCGCTGTAGTCGGTCCACGTCTTGAGGTTCTGGCCCTGCACGTACACCCGCAGGCTGCGGAAGCCGGCGCGCCCCGCAAGGCTGGCGGGGACGTTGTAGCCGAGCACCGCGTTCTTGATGCGGACGTACGACCCGTCCTCCACGAACCGGCTGGACGAACGCGCGTTGTCGTTCGGGTCCTCGATGGTGGCGCGGGGCTGCGTGCCGTTGGGGTTGTCGGGCGAGTACCGGTCCAGCGCCGCCCCCGTGTTGTTGTCCAGGTACGTGCCGAACGCGTCGGTGTAGATGCGGTTCCCGTTGAAGATCTGGTTGCCCTGCGAGAACTGCGTGAACACCGACAGGTCGAAGCCCAGGAACGACATGCTGTTGGTCCAGCCGCCCTGGTAGTCGGGCCAGGGGCTGCCCATCTCCGTGCGGTCGTCGGCGTTGATGATGCCGTCGCCGTTCACGTCGCGGAAGCGCACGTCGCCCAGCGAGGCGCCGTCCTGGTATCCCACGCCCTGGGGGCAGCTGGCGCCGGTTTCGTCGCCGCAGATCTCGTCCTCGCTGCGGAAGATGCCGTCGGCGATGTAGCCGTAGAAGAAGCCCAGCGGCTTGCCCACGTCCACCCGTGCCACGAAGCTGCCGCTGATGGGCTCGTTGTTGTACAGCCGCGTGACCTCGTTCTCGTTGTGCGACACGTTGAGCTCCGAGTCCCAGCGGAACCCGTTGGGGCGCGACGGGCGCACCAGCTGCGCGCGCAGCGCCAGCTCCACCCCGGTGTTGCGCATCTCACCGATGTTCTCGGTGATCAGCCCGAAGCCGGTGGACAGCGGGATGGGACGGTTCAGCAGCAGGTCCGTGGTGTTCTTGCGGTACCAGTCGAAGCTCACGCCCAGCCGGTCGTCCAGGAACGCCACGTCGCCGCCGATGTTGAGCTGGTCGGTCTTTTCCCAGCTCAGGTCGGGGTTGGCCAGCTGCGTGGGCGCGATGCCCGGGCGGTCGCCGTAGTTGAAGCCGCCGCCGTACAGCGCGATCGCCGCGAAGTTGCCCAGCCCCTCCTGGTTGCCGGTGCGGCCGTAGCTGGCGCGCAGGGCCAGGTCGCTGAACACGCGCTGGTTGGCCAGGAACGGCTCGTCGCCCACGCGGTACAGCACCGCCGCGGAGGGGAACACGCCCCACCGGTTGTTCTCGCCGAAGCGCGACGAACCGTCCGCGCGGATGTTGAAGGTGGTGGTCAGGCGGTCGCGCCAGGTGTGCTGCAGGCGGCCGAACGCCGACATCAGGTTGTACTCGGTGATCGACGACGAACCGCCCACGATGGTTGACGCCGACGCCAGCTGCTTGAAGTAGCTGGTGGGGAACTGCGTTCCCAGCACCTCGTTGAACTCGGTGTCGTTCTGCTCGTAGCTGGTGCCCACCACGCCCGAGAAGGCGTTGTCCTCGCCGAACTCGCGCTGCCAGTTCACCGTGCCCTCGGCCAGCACCTTGGTGGCGTACGAGTTGCCCACCTCGCCGGCACCGTTGGAGCCCGTGGCCGCGCCCACGATCGGCGAGTCGTACAGGTAGCCGCGCAGCACGTACTGGTCCAGCCCCAGGTTCACGCGCGCGGTCACCCCCTCCACCACGCGGTAGTCGGCGAACAGGTTGCCCAGCACGTGAAAGCTGCGCTCCTCAGCCCGGTTCTCGCGGTTCAGCGCCACCGGGTTGTCGTACGCCAGCGTGCTCAGGTTGTACTCGCCGTTCTCCATGAACACCCGGTCCACCGGGGCGCTGGCGATAGCGTTGGCGAAGGGGCCGTAGATGGTGTTGTCGCCGCGGGCGCGCTCGATGTTGGAGCGGGTGAGCGCCACGCCGGTGCCCAGCGTGATGCGGTCGCTGGCGGTGTAGTCCAGGTTGATGCGGCCGTTCATGCGCTCGAAGCCGTACCCGGAGACGATGCCGTCCTGCAGGAAGCGCGCGCCGCTCACGAAGTAGCGGGCCCGCTCGGTGCCGCCGGCAATGGAGCCGAACAGGCTGGACATGGGGGCCGGCTCAAGGATCTCTTCGAGCCAGTTGGTGTCGACCGACGGGTCGTAGTTGAAGACGGCGTCCTCACCCTCGGGCGCGAACAGGGGCACGCCGTAGAAGTCCTCGTAGCCGTCGTTGCGCCACCCCTCGTTGTACACCTCCACGTACTCCTGTGCGTTCAGGAAGCGCGGTATGCGCCAGGCCTCCTGCGTGCCCACGTACGTCTGGAAGCGGATGTCGGGGCGCTCGCCCGCCCGGCCGCGCCGGGTGGTGATGAGCACCACGCCGTTGGACGCCCGCGAGCCGTAGATGGCCGCGGCCGACGCGTCCTTGAGCACCTCGATGCTCTCGATCTCGTTCGGGTTCAGGTCGGCGAGCGCGTCGATGCCCTGCGTCTGGCCGATGCCGATCACCGACAGGTCGCCCTGGATGAGCGGCACGCCGTCGATCACGTACAGCGGCTCGTTGCCGGCGGTGATGGACGAGGCGCCGCGCACGCGCACCGAGATGGCGGAGCCGGGCACGCCCGAGTTCTGCACCACCTGCACGCCGGCCACGCGGCCCTGCAGCACGTTTTCCACCGTGGCCGTGGGGGCGCTGGCGGTCACCTCTGCGGGGCGGATGGAGGAGATCGCGCCGCCGCCGGCGCGCCGCCGCTCCACCTGGCCGTAGCCGATGACCACCACCTCGTCCAGCCCCAGCACGTCGGGGCTGAGCGTGAAGTTCGCCTCCGCGGCCGCGCCGGCGGCGACGGTCACGGTGCGCGCCTGGGCCGAAAACCCGATGCGGACGGCGCGCACGGTGCGCTGCCCCGCCGGCACGTTGGTGAGGGCATAGGCGCCCTGCTGGTTGGTGACCACCGTCAGGCTGGTCCCCACCACGCCCACCTGCACCCCCTGGAGCGGCTGCCCCGAGCCCTGCTCGGTCACGCGGCCCCGGATGGTCCCCCCTTGCGCGAAGGCCGACGCGGGCGCGAGCGCCAGCGCAAGGGCCACGGCAAGCAGCGTACGAAGTCTTGTCATCCTGCTCTTCTCCTGGTTGACCGCCGGCCCCCCGCGGACCGGCGAACGCTCCCGACCTGTGTCACGGTGGTTGAAGATCGCGCACCCCCGGGCCCGCGCCCGGGCCTGCAAAGGGTGCCGCTCGCTCCCGCTCCTTTTTGGCGTGACGCGCGCGTGTCCGCAACGATGCGTGCCCGTCGCGCGACGGGCGGCCGGCTGGCCCCCGGGGCGGCTGCGTCCACGACGGATGCGCCGGGCCGCGGGGGGTTGAAGGGAGAAAGGAATGAGGCCGGCCTTGCCGCCGCCCCCGTATAGTACGTCTGTACCGCTCCGATACTGACGGTGGACGAAACGGATGTCGGATTTCCGGAGGCGCGGCGCGGCACACGCGGCGTCTCGGGGTGCAGCGGGACGCACTTTGCGTCCTTCCCGGCCCGGGGATCGGGAGGAGAGCTGCACGAATGCACGGAAGTGTAACCCGCAGGGTTACTTACCGCAAGCATCCCGGCCACCCGCGAGGCGGGCCGGCGCACGGAAACCAACGGCAAAGCGATGGCGGGCACGGTCTTTACCTTCGACACCACGCACCACGCTCTGTGGGCCGAAGAGGTAGCCGCGGCGCGCGGCATTCCGGCCGACGTGATCCCCGCGCCGCCCGCGGCCCGTGCCCGGTGCAGCCTGGCGCTGCAAACGCTGCCGGAAGAGGTGGACGCGCTCGCCGCGGCGCTGGACGAGGAGGGCGTGCCCTTCGGCCGCTGGACCGCCGACACCGCGCCCTGACGCTCCCGTCGAGCGAATAGAATAACCGCGCACGGCGACAGCGTCAGCGGATCTGCCGATCAGATCCGACGCCTGCGCCCGATCTGTCCGAAGCACCGCCGGTTGCGGGCCGGGCCTCAGCCCGTTCCCCGCTCCACCGCTTCCGCGGCCGGTCCGTCCTCGACGGGTACCTCGCCGTCGTCCTCTCCGTCGCCCTCGCCGCCGTCGGATGCGGGGCGGGGGGCGAAGGCGGGCTCGTCGGCGACCACGCGGCCCCACGCGGCGAACATGTGGTGCATCCAGTCGTAGATGGTGGTGAGCGATTCCTGCAGGCGCCGCATGGCTTCGGCGCGCTCGTCGGCGGGGAGCGTAAGGGCGTCGCGGACGGCCAGGGCGCACGCCTCGGGGTCGTACGGGTTGATGAGGGTGGCGGCGTCCATCTCCTCGGCCGCGCCGGCGAACTCGGAGAGGAGCAGCACGCCGCGGCGGTCCACCTGGCTTGCCACGTACTCCTTGGCCACCAGGTTCATCCCATCCTGCAGCGAGCTGATGAGGCACACGTCCGCCAGCCGATAGAGGATCGCGAGCCGCTCCACCCCCAGCGACTGTTTGATCAGGTGGATGGGCCGCCACTGCGCCGTGCCGAAGCGCTCGTTGATCTCGCGCACCTGCCCGTCCACCTTCTGCGCCAGGTCGTCGTAGGCGTCGATGTCGCTGCGGCTGGGGACGGCCACCTGGATGAAGGTGAAGCGCTCGCGGTACTCGGGGTAGCGCTCCCACAGAAACTCCAGCGCCTTGAACTTTTCCGGCAGCCCCTTGCTGTAGTCCATACGGTCCACGCCGATGCCGATGCGCCCGCCCCCCGGGGCGTACCGGTCGCGGATGCGGCGCATCTGCTCGTCGACCCCGTCCACCCCCGCGGCGTCGCGGAACTGGTCCACGTCGATGGAGATGGGGAAGGCGCCCACGTGGCAGGTGTGGCCGTCCAGGGTGGCGGTGCGCGCGGACCAGTCCACCTCTGCCCCGGCCAGGCGGCGGGCGCAGCGCAGGAAGTTGTCCGCGTACATGGGGAGGTGAAAGCCCATCAGGTCGTTGGCCAGCATTCCCCGCAGCAGGTACGGGGCCTGGGGGGCCAGGCGAAAGATGTCGAACGGGGGAAAGGGGATGTGCCAGAAGTGCGCGAGCGTCAGGTCCGGCCGGCGGCCGCGGATGGCGAGGGGCGCGAGGGCCAGGTGGTAGTCCTGGATCCACACGGCCGCCTGTTTGCCGCGCACCTCGTCCAGCACGGCCTCGGCGAAGCGGCGGTTCACGCGCCGGTAGCGTTCCCAGTAGCGGGAGCGCACGCGGGTAAGGTCCGGGCGCAGGTGGCACAGCGGCCACAGGAACTGGTTGGCGAATCCCAGATAGTAGCGGTGGATGTCGTGGTGCGTGAGCCAGACGCGCCGCAGCGTGTAGCTGGGGTTCTCGGGGGGCACCTGGACGCGGTGCTCGTCGTCCACGGCGGCGGCGTCGGCCTCGCCGCTTCCCCACGCCACCCACATGCCGCCCAGCGCCTGCAGCAGCGGGTCCAGCGCCGAGGTAAGGCCGCCGGCGGGGCGGCGCACCTCCATCTCGCCCACCTCCTGCGACCAGCGGTGCTCGTACGGCTCGCGGTTGCTCACCACCACGAACCGCCGTTCGCCGAACAGGCGCCGGTACAGCGGCTCGAGCTCCTGCGGATGGATCGACATCAGAAAACCGCCCCCCCGTGAAGGCAGGGCGGCGGCCCCCGCCGCCGCCCACTTCGAGTGCCCAGTGCCCAGTGCCCAGTGCCAGGTGCCCAGTGCGGACTCCCCCGGGCCCCGGCACTCCCCCGTCCCCCTCTTCCCTATTCCCTTACCGGCGTAGCCGGAACCAAACAGGACGAACGGCGGTTTGGGGCGTGTCCCTCCGC
>JAHWJJ010000215.1 GCA_019348475.1 Gemmatimonadota bacterium
CGTTCTCCGCGTCCTCACTCCCTTCCTCCGCGTCCTCCGCGTGATGCTTTTTGGGGTCTGCACAATAGGCCGGAGGATTTTTCCTCGGTCGGATGACAACTCGTACGCTTCGCCGGAACCAGATCCTCGCGAACCTGCCGCGGGATCAGGCCCGGACCGCCCCCTCGTGCGCGGCCGCCTCGGCCGCGGCGGGCGTAAGCGTGGTGCCGGTCTCCGGCACCTCTTTACCGAAGTACCGCAGGACCACGTACAGGATCACCGCGCCCACGGCCAGCGAGATCCACGGGCTCACCCCGTACGCCGTGGGAATGTCGCCCACCACCATCCCCACCGCCGCCACCAGCAGCGCGTAAGGCAGCTGCGTGCGCACGTGGTCCACGTGGTCGCAGGCGCTGGCCAGCGACGAGAGCACCGTGGTGTCGCTGATCGGCGAGCAGTGGTCGCCGAAGATGGAGCCCGCCAGCACCGACGAGATCACCCCCAGCAGGATGCTGTAGTGCCCCGCGTCGCCGAAGTCCGCCGCCACCGTCATCGTGGCGCCCAGCGGGATCACCAGCGGCAGCAGGATGGCCATCGTCCCCCACGACGTTCCCGTGGCGAAGGCGATCCCCGCCGCTGCGGCGAACACCAGCACCGGCAGCATCTGCGGCGCGATGTTCCCCTCCAGCGCGCCGCTGATGAACTGCGCCGTCCCCAGCGTCTCCGTCACCGCGCCCAGCGACCAGGCCAGCACCAGGATCACCATGGCAAGCATCATTGAGCGGATGCCGTTGAGCCACGACTCGATGCTTTCCTGCAGCGACAGGATCCGCTGCCCCACCGCCAGCAGGATGGCCGTGATGCACCCCAGCAGCGACGCCCACATCAGCACCCGGTACGCGCTGGCCTCGCCGAACACGTCGCGCAGGGCGTGGTCCCCCGGCCCCAGCGCCTGGCTGCCGCTCACGTACAGGCCGATGAGCACCGCCGCCACCACCACGACGACGGGGAGCGCCGCGTTCAGCCAGCGCAGGGGCGCGCCGGGCTTGGGGTCCATCGCGCCGCCGGAGGTGTCCGTCATCAGCAGGGCGCCCGCGCGGTGCACGCCGCCGCCGTGCGCCGCGCGCACCTCCGCCCGGTACATGGGCCCGAAGTCGCGCCGCATCCAGATCACCAGCAGCACGAAGAACAGTGCCAGCAGCGGATAGAAGCGGTACGGAATGGTGTCGATGAAGACGTTGAACGCGCTGGCGTCGGCCAGCTCCGCCGCCAGGGCGGGATTGGTGGCGGCCACCTGCGCCGAGGCCGTCTTCAGCCCGTCGGCGATCAGGCTGATCTCGTAGCCGATCCAGGTGGAGACGAACATCAGGCTGGCCACGGGCGCGGAGGTGCTGTCCACCACGTAGGCCAGCTTTTCGCGCGACACCTTGAGCCGGTCCGTCACCGGGCGCATGGTGTTGCCCACGATCAGCGTGTTGGCGTAGTCGTCGAAAAAGATCAGCAGCCCCTGGCCGTACGTCGCCAGCAGCCCCCGCCGCGGCGTGGTGGCGTACGGGGCCAGCCGCTCCACGATCCCGTGCGTGCCGCCGCTGCGCCCCATCACCGCCACCATCCCGCCGATCAGCAGCGAAAAGATGACGATGGCGGCGTGGTCGGCGTCCGCCAGCGCGTCCAGGGCGTACGTGTCCACCACGCGCAGCAGCCCGCCCAGCGGGTTGAGCCCCGCGGCGAAGAACGCCCCCACCCACACCCCGGCGAAGAGCGAGACCACCACCTCGCGGAAAAGCAGCGCCAGCGCCACGGCCACCAGCGGGGGAAGGATGGCGAGCCACGCCGGCAGGTACCGCGGCGACACGGGAACGGACGCGCCGCCGGCCTGCACGGTCAGCGGCAGCTGCGCGCGCGACGCGACGGTCAGCTCCTCCAGTTTGGTTTCTCCCGCCGTGAGCGTGCCCGTGCCCACCTCCGTGCCGTCCGCGCCGCGCACGACCGCCGGCGTCTCCGGCGCACCTTCCGGCAGCGTGACCGTCAGGGTGAACGGCGCGCCGGGGAGCACCACCGCCGGCGCGGAAACTTCCGGCACGGCGGCGGCGGGCGCCCGAGCTGGGGCGGGCTGCGCCGGGGCTGCCGGGGCGGCCTGCGCCCGGGCCGGGGGGGCGGCGGTCCCGGCGGTGTCCTGCGCGGGCAGCGGCGCCCATGCGAGCAGCGCCGCCAGGGCGGCGGCCGTACGGGCCAGAGGTCGGGTCATCGGCAACGGTGAAGAGCGCATGGTGTGCGGGCGCGCCGCAACCTCCGGCGGGTGGAACCGGGGCGGAATGTCGGCTGCCGGGCGTCTGCTCGCAAGGTTGGGCGGTACGGGGGAGTGATGGAGTGATGGAGTGAAGGGGTGAAGGGGTGAACGGGTGTCCCTTGGCACTTTCGCGCTTTCGCACTTTCGCACCTTCGCACTTTCGCACTTTGGGGCGGGGGGGCGTAGAATGGGGGAGCGCGTCCAATCTGGTCCGGCTGGCGCGTTCCGTCGCGTAGCCTTGGGACGTCCCCGGGCCTGATCGACCGAGAAAGACCGCCGCTTGAGCTCGCATTCCGCCCCATTGATCGCACCGGCCGCCGCGCCGGCCGCATCCGCCGCGCCCAGCCGCACGGGCGTGCTGCTGGCCGCGTACACGGCCGCGGTGTTCCTGAGCGCGTTCCTGCTCTTTCTGGTGCAGCCGCTGTTCGGCAAGATGGTGCTGCCGCTGCTGGGTGGCTCGCCGGCGGTGTGGAACACCTGCATGCTCTTCTTTCAGGCCGCGCTGCTGGGTGGGTACCTGTACGCCCACCTCACGTCGTCGCGGCTCACCGTGCGAAGGCAGGCGGTGGTGCACCTGGCGGCGCTGGCGCTGGCGGCGCTGGCGCTCCCCGTGGGGCTGCGCGGCGCCGCGCCGGAGGGGGGCGCGGCGCCCATCCCCTGGCTGCTGGGGGTGATGGCCGTCACCGTGGGCGCGCCCTTCCTGGTGCTCAGCGGCACCGGCCCCATCCTGCAGCGCTGGTTCTCGCGCAGCGGCCACCCGCAGGCGTCCGACCCGTACCACCTGTACGCCGCCAGCAACCTGGGAAGCGCGCTGGCGCTGCTGGCCTATCCCGCCCTGCTGGAGCCGCGGATGCGCCTGGCCGGCCAGAGCGCCGCGTGGACGGCCGGGTACGCCGTGCTGGCGCTGCTGCTCGCGGGGTGCGCGGCGCTGGTGTGGAGGCGCGCGGATTCTCCCGTGTCGGCGGCGGTCCAGGTGCCGGCGGAGCCGGTGGAGCCGGGGGAGGCGGCGGCGCGGGTGACGGCGTGGGAGCGGCTGGTGTGGGTGGGGCTCGCCTTCGTCCCCTCCAGCCTGCTGCTGGGGGTGACCACCTTCATCACCACCGACCTGAGCCCGGTCCCGCTGCTGTGGGTGCTGCCGCTGGCCCTGTACCTTCTCAGCTTCACCTTCGTCTTCGCGCGGCGGCCTCCCATCCCCCACGCGTGGATGGTGGCCCTGCACCCCTCCGCCATCGCCGTGGCGGTGCTGCTGCTGGCCAGCGGCTACGTGAAGAAGCCCGGCGTGGCGGT
The DNA here is from genome assembly GCA_019348475.1 of Gemmatimonadota bacterium. Lineage (GTDB taxonomy): Bacteria > Gemmatimonadota > Gemmatimonadetes > Longimicrobiales > Longimicrobiaceae > Longimicrobium. The sequence continues at coordinate 3,557 of JAHWJJ010000215.1, forward strand.
GCCCATGCACCTGCTGGCGCTGTTCGTGATCGCCATGGCCGCGCACGGCGAGCTGGCCCGGCGGCGTCCGCACGTGCGCTACCTGACGGAGTTCTACCTGTGGATCTCGGTGGGCGGCGTGCTGGGCGGCGTGTTCAACGCGCTGGTGGCGCCGGTAGTGTTCTCGCAGATCTGGGAGTATCCCATCATCCTCACGCTGGCCTGTCTGGCGCGGCCCTGGCCGGCGCAGCGCCTGCGGTGGCGCGACCACGCCGCCTTCGCCGTCCGGGCGGCGGCGTTCGCGTGGGGGCTGCTGTACCTGGCGGACGACGACACCATGCGCCCGTGGCTGTTTCTGCTGCTGGCGGTGGTGCTGATCAACCTGCTGAGCCCACTGCTGGGCCGCGCGCCGCTCTGGCTGGCGGCGTGCATCGGTACGGTGCTGCTGGTGCGGGCGTGGGCGGTGGTGAACGAGGAGGGCGTGCTGCTGGCGGAGCGCACCTTCTTCGGACGGTACAAGGTCGTGGAGTACCAGCACGAGGGCGGCTTTCACGTGCTGCGGCACGGGAGCACGCTGCACGGTGCGCAGAGCCTGGTGGGGTGGCGCCGCCGTGAGCCGCTGACCTATTACCTGATGCACGGCCCGCTGGGCAAGGTGTTCGCGGCCACGGCGGACCGCGCCGGCAGCCGCCGCGTGGCCGTGGTGGGGCTGGGGACGGGGACCACCGCCGCCTACGCGCGCCAGGGCGAGGAGTGGACCTTCTACGAGATCGATCCCGGGATCGAGCGCATCGCCCGCGACACGGCGTACTTCACCTACCTGGCGGATTCGCCCGCGCGCACGCGGGTGGTGCTGGGGGACGCCCGCCTCTCCCTGGCGCGCGAGACCGGCCGCACCTACGACCTCATCCTGCTGGACGCCTTCAGCTCCGACGCCATCCCCGTGCACCTGGTGACGCGCGAGGCGCTGGACACCTACCTGGCGCGGCTGGCGCCGCGCGGGCTGGTGGTGTTCCACGTCAGCAACCGCTACCTGGACCTGGAGCCGGTGGTGGCCGCGCTGGCAAAGGACCGGGGACTGGCGGCGCGCGCGGGGGTGGGCCCGCGCGACCGGCGCACGTACGAGAGCACGTCCACCTGGATCGCCCTGGCGCGCACGGAGGCGGATCTGGGCCCCCTTACCGCCGACGCCAACTGGTGGACGCCCCGCCTGCGCCCCGGCGTGGAGCCGTGGACCGACGATTACTCCAGCCTGCTGACGGTGTTCGACTGGCGGTGATCGAGTGAACGGGTGAACGGGTGAACGGGTGAACGGGTGAACGGGCACGATTCCCCCGCATGCGCCCATAGAATGCATCGAACCTGCGTTCCGAAGGAGGCGCCTGACGGAGCGCGTGAGGGCAAACCGCGTGGCGCCGGCTGAGGAATCTACTCGCCCGCTCGGGTGGCCTGCCTCGCGCGTTTTGCCTCGCGGCATGCCCGTTTGCGATTGCGTGCCGCTGCGCCACCACATGCGGCGCCTCCGCGCACCGGCGCGCCGCGGAGGCGCCGGGGTGCGGAGGGACGTCCGGGCCCGTTCCGGGCTCGGTTCGTCATCTTCGCACCCCCGTCCGTACCCCCACCGATGACCCAGGGGCCGGTCAGAAGACGACCGTCGCGTCGTTCGAGCAGGTGGCCGTGCCGGCCTCGCACACCCGGTACGTGTACGTGCCGCCGCCGCTCTTGCCGATGTTGTCGGTGTGCGCGCCGTCGTTGGCCGTGGTGGCGATCTTGGCGCCGTTGCGGTACACGTCCACGCTGGTGGACCCCACGCCCAGCCAGGCCAGGTCCACGTGCTGGATCCCCTTGACCTTGTATCCGCTGACGCTGAGCGTGATCCCCGCCGACGTGGAGCTCACCGTCACGTTCTGCGAGGCCGTGGCCGTGGCGCCGGCGTCGTCCGCCACCGTGAGCGAGACGGTGTACGTGCCCGCCGCGGCGTACGTGTGCGACGGGTTCGCGGCCGTGGAACTGCCGCCGTCGCCGAAGGTCCAGCTGCGCGACGCGATGCTGCCGTCCGTGTCGGTGCTGGTGTCCACGAAGCTGCAGGACAGGCCGGTGCACGTGTACGTAAAGCTGGCCGACGGCGGCGCGTTGCTGCCGCCCGAACCGCCCCAGGTGTAGCGGGTGAGCACCGGGTAGTGGTCGCTGGTGGTCTGGTCGTAGTTGGCGATGTACTGGTCCGCGGGGAGCACCTTCGCCGAGCCGGCGACGTACGCCGCCTGCATGTCGTTGGTGCCCAGGTGGTGGTCCACCATGTCCGAGTAGTACACCGTCGACGAGATCCCCGCCGCGGACAGGGCGCCGGTGGGGAAGCGGTAGTCGAGCGAATCGCCTACGAAATTGGCGTACGGCGACGCCTTGGGACGGGTGATGGAGACGTCCACGTCGTCGTTCCAGTCGCCGATCACCATCACCCGCTGCGTGGGCCAGGTGGAGTCGAGGTACGACTTCAGCGCCGCGGACGCCTTGCTGCGCCGGTCCCAGTCCGACGACGCCGTGCCGGCCTTGGCGTGCAGCACGATCACCGTCAGGTTCTCGGTGACGCCGTTCAGAGACACGCTCACCTGCACCTCCAGCGGCGGCCGGCCCGCGAACTCGTAGTTGTAGTCGGTAAGGATGATGCGGGCGCTCTTTACCGCGACGAGGTCCGTCTTGTACACCAGCCCCACCTTCTGCTCGGTGCCGCTGAAGTCGCTGTAGTACGCCGCCCCGTCCGTCACGGAGGGATCGTTGGCGAGGAAGCCCGCGTATCCGGGAAGCTGCGACACCAGGTTGCGGAAATGCGCCTCGTCCACCACCTCCTGCAGACCCCACACGTCCAGGTCCGCCCCGGCGATCACGTCGCGCACGTTCTGAAGCTGCAGCGCCTCGTCCGAGGGCCCTTCGGACGCGTAGCCGAACCACTCGATGTTCCAGGTGCCGAAGTCCAGCGTGGCCAGGGTGCCGTAGGCCGGCACCGTGGCCAGGCTGGCGCCGCCCGGCGCCGCGAGCTGGGTGGGCGCGCCGGGGTTTTCGCACGCCCCCAGCGCCACCGCCAGCGTGAGTGAGAGGACGCGAAGGAAACGGAATGGATGGACGGCTCGCATGGCGTCTCCGGCACGGTGAAAGAGGCGCGCCGGACGGGGTGTGCGGCGCAGGGGGAGCAGGTACGATCGATGGGAACGGACCGCCGCGTCAGGCGGGACCCGGGCCGGGCCACGACTGCCGTCGTTGCGTGCGGTGGCGGCGAATGGGAGTGAGCTAACCGCGGCGGAACGGATGCGCAAGGCCCAGCGCGGCAGCACCAACTCCGCACGAACCAAGTTGTCTTGCGAGGGAAGGGGCCGCGGGATCTCTCCCGGTCCCGCCGCCGGCCGAGGAATCTACTCACCCGTGCTCGTGGCCTGCCGCACGCCCGGCACTCGAGGGGCCGCATCAACCCCACGTCGCTCTGCCCCAGCATAGAAAGAGACCGGATGGAATTCTGGCGCGCGCTGTTCGGTGCCCGCCCGGGCGGCGTGCCTGGATCCGCGCGTCGATGCGACCGGCCCGCTGAAGGGCCGGCAGCAGCATCCTCCCATCCTCCGGCTCGTGCTGATCCGCGTTCCCTGTGCAGATACGGACGGACGGCCTCGCCGTCGTCGCACGTAATCGGCGGCAGCGTCTCGCGGTGTAGTTTACGTCAATCGGGGACGAAGAGCACCGGCGCGGCCGTCGCCCGGGGCGCCACGTCCGGGAACGATCCGCGGCCGAAGAACACCTTGTGCGCGGCGGCGCGGAACGGGGGCAGGCGGAGCGCGGCACACGCCAGCTCCGCCGCGGCGGGCGAGCGCACCGCCGCCAGCAGCCGGCGCAAGAGGAGGCGGCTGCGGAAGCGGGCGCGCAGGGCGGCGCCGTCGTACGGCGCCAGAGCGGCCGCGTCGCCCGACGCCAGGGCCGCGCCGGCCACCGCGGCCGCCAGCGCCGAGAGGCGGAGGCACGGGTCCAGCCCGCCCGCCGTGAGCGGCGACACCGCCCCGGCGG
>JAHWJJ010000216.1 GCA_019348475.1 Gemmatimonadota bacterium
GAGGCCGTGGTGCTGGCGGTGGACGACGACCCCGCGGTGCTGCTGGCCGTGCGCGCGGTGCTGCAGCCGCGGGGCGTGCGCGTGGACGCGGTGACGGAGCCGGAGCGCTTCTGGGAGGCGCTGGAGGCGTCCGCGCCCGACGCGGTGCTGCTGGACGTGGACATGCCGGGCGTGAACGGGCTGGAGCTGTGCCGCGTGCTGCGCAACGACCCGCGCTGGAAGTCCGTGTCCGTGGTCTTTCTGACGTCGCGCACCGACCCCGCGACGGTGCAGGAGGTGTTCGCCGCCGGCGCGGATGACTTCGTGGGCAAGCCGTTCGTGGGGCCGGAGCTGGGCGCGCGCATCCACAACCGGCTGGAGCGGGTGCGCATGCAGCGCGCGCTGGCCGAAACCGACGCGCTGACGGGGGTCCCGAACCGGCGCGGCAGCGAGGAGGTGCTGGAGCGCTTTCTTCGCCTGGCGGCGGAGCAGGGGGACCCGCTGGCGTTCGGGGTGGCGGACCTGGACGGCTTCAAGGGCGTCAACGACCGCTTCGGCCACGCGGTGGGGGACGCGGTGCTGGCCCGCGTCGCGCGCCTGCTGCAGAAGCGGTTCCGGGCGGAGGACGTGGTGGCGCGCTGGGGCGGGGAGGAATTCGTGGTGGGGATGTACGGGATGGACAAGTCCGACGGCGTGCAGCGGCTGGCCGAGGCGCTGGAGGTGCTGCGCGAGGAGCCGTTCACCGCGCCCGACGGGACCACCTTCCGCGTGACCTGCAGCGCGGGCGTCTCGGAGTTCGATACGGACGGGCGCGACCTGCAGTCGCTGTACCGCGCGGCGGACGCGGCGATGTACGCAGCCAAGCAGGCGGGGCGCGACCGCGTGCTCCCGGCCGGGTGGACGCCCGCGCGGCGCGAAGGCCCGCGGAGCGTCGACGTGCTGGTGGTGGAGGCAGACCCCGCGGCGGCCCGCCTGGTTCAGCACGCGCTGGAGACGCGCGGCCTGCGGCACGAGTGGGTGGAGGACGGCGAGCGCGCGGTGTCGCTGCTGACCGGTTCCGCGCCGGAGCTGCAGGCGCGCGTGGTGCTGCTGAACACGGACCTGCCGGGGGTGGACGGCCTGCAAGTGCTCCGGCGGATGGCGCGCGAGCGGATGCTGGACTGCACGCGCGTGATCCTGCTCGGGGGTGAGAGCCAGCAGGCGGAGGTGGCGCGCGCGATGGAGTTGAGTGCCTTCGACCACGTTCCCAGGCCGTTCAGCGTTCCCGTGCTGCTGCAGCGCATCCGCCGCGCGCTTCGCGTGTGAAGAAATAAAGACTTATCGGGCAGTCAGCTTCAAAGATGGCCTCACGCGGAGGGCGCGGAGGACGCGGAGAACAGACCTGCCCTTTTCTCTTCTCCGCGACCTCCGCGCCCTCCGCGTGAGATTGGCAGTAGAACTGTCGATGCACAGCAGACCGCGGTAATCGGTTGCACTCCATCGCTCCATCACTCCATCTCCAGGCGGGAAAGGCTAAGTGCTTCAGGCGGCACGGGTTGCGCGCGCGCCGGGGCTCGCACGGAGCGGCGGGCGGCGTTATCTTTGTGCCGACCCGAACCGCTTTGCCATGATGCTGCTTGCCCTGGCCTGCGCCCTGACCGGCGCCGCGCCCTGCCCGTCTTTCGCCGATTCCATCCCCGCGCGCTCCGTCTACGACGGGGCGCGCGGCGAGCTTGACGCCCGGATCCCCCGCCTGGACGATCCCGCCGTGCGCGTGGACGGCCGGTTGGACGAAGCCGCCTGGGGGCACGCGGCCGTGCTCACCGGCTTCACCCAGTCCACGCCGGCCCAGGGCACCCCCGCCAGCGAGCGGACGGAGGTGCTGGTGTTCTACACGCCGCGCGAGCTGTTCATCGGCATCCGCGCGCACGCGTCGGACCCCTCCCGCATCCGCAGCACGCTGGCGGAGCGGGACCAGATCACGGCCGACGACCACGTCCGCATCCTGCTGGACACCTTTCACGACCGGCGCCGTGCCTTCGCCTTCTTCGTCAACCCGCTGGGCATCCAGCAGGACGGCACCTTCGCGGAGGGGGGGAACCGCGGCCCGAACCGCGGCTCGGGGATCAGCTTCAGCCCCGACTTCCTGTTCCAGAGCCGGGGCCGGCTGACGGGGGAGGGGTACGAGGTGGAGATCCGGATCCCCCTCAAGTCGCTCAAGTTCCCCGCGGGGGCCGAGCAGACCTGGGGGCTGAACGTGGTGCGCGTGATCCCGGCGCGCGGCGCGGAGGAGAGCTGGGCGCCGCGCGCGCGCAACGCGCCGTCGGAGCTGGCGCAGAGCGGCACGCTGAGCGGAATCCACGGGCTGCGCCCGGGGCGGCTGCTGGAGATCAATCCCACCCTCACCGCCCGGCGCGAGGGCGCCACGGACGAGGCGGGCTTCCGCCGCGGGCCCGCGGAGCCGGAAGTGGGCGGCAACCTGAAGTACGGCATCACCAGCGAGCTGACGCTGGACGCCACGGTGAACCCCGACTTCAGTACCGTGGAGGCGGACGCCGACCAGATCACCGTCAACGAGCGGTTCGCCCTTTCCGTTCCCGAAAAGCGCCCCTTCTTTCTGGAGGGGGCGGACCTGTTCTCCACGCCCGAGACGCTGGTGTACACGCGCTCCATCGTGGACCCCGCCGCGGGCGCGCGGATCACCGGCAAGCTGGGCCCGCTGAACCTGGCCTGGCTGGGCGCCGTGGACGACGCGCCGCTGCGGGCGCCCGCCCGCTACGCGCCGCGGGAGGGGCGCGCCGTGGTGCACGTGGGGCGGCTGCGGCGCGACCTGGGGGCGCGCGGGTCCACGCTGGGCGTGCTGGCCACCAGCCGGCAGGTGGGGCCGGCGTTCAACCGCGTGGGCGCGGTGGACGCCCGCATCCGGCTGGGGGCGATCCACACCTTCGGCGCGCTGGCGGGCGCCAGCTGGACGCGCGCATGGGCGCCGGACCCCGCGGGCACGGACTCCGCCGGCGCGCCGGGGCGCCGGGTGGGGGTGGCGACGGCGGACCGGGCGGGGCACATCGCCCACCTGTTCGCGGACCGCACCTCGCGCCACTGGGGGTGGGTGGCCACCCTGCGCGACGTGCCGCAGGGCTTCGCGTCGCACACCGGCTTCATCCGGCGGACCGGGGTGACCGACGTTTCGGTCTACAACCGGCTGTCGTGGTTCGGGGCGCGGGGGGCGCGCGTCGAGCGCGTGGACCTGCGCGGGGGCGGCTCGCGGCTGTACGGCGGGCGCGGCTTCTGGCGGGGGGACGGGGCGCTGGAGGGCTCGGGGGGGATGCGCGTGGAGGCGCAGCTGCGCGGCAACCACGAGGTGGAGGTGGCGGTTTCGCGCGGGTTCAACACGCTGGACCCCGCGGCGTACGCGGGCTATGCCGTTCCCGCGCCCGCGGGGGGGATGGAGACGGGTGACGCGCTGGTGGCCCCGGACCGCCGCATGGCCGGGCTGAACGGCGCGTCGCTGCGGCTTCAGTCGGCGTACTTCAAGACGGTGGAGGGATCGTTCCACGCCGAGGTGCGCGAGGTCCCCCTGTTCGCCGAGGGCACCCGCGGGCGGGAGCGCACGCTACGGGGCTCGCTGGAGCTGCGGCCCACCGCGTCGCTGCGGGTGGACGCCGGCGTGCGCCACTCGCTGCTGCACCGCGCCCGGGACGGTTCGCGCTACTCGCGGGCGCTGGTGCCGCGTCTGCGCGCGGAGTACCAGCTGACGCGCGCGCTGGCCGTCCGCGCGCTGGCGCAGTACGCCGTGGAAGAGGTGGACGTGCTGCGCGCCCCCGACGGCCGCCCCTATCTGCGCGACGGCGAGCCCTTCCGCGTACGCCGCGGCAACCGCCCCGCCTGGGACCAGCCGCAGCTGAACCCCGTTCGGATGGACGTGCTGCTCAGCTGGCGGCCGTCCCCCGGCACCATGGCCTTCCTGGGCTACGGCCGCGAAGTGGTGGACGACGAGGCGTTCCGGTTCAACGGCCTGGCGCCGCGCACGGATGGGCTGTTCTTCAAGGTCAGCTATCTGTTCCGCAATTGAGGTGAAGGGGTGAAGGGGTGAAGGGGTGAACGGGTGAACGGGTCGGGTTGATCCCGGGGACCGCAGAGTCTGTCATCCCCAAGGAGGCGCCTGGCGGAACTTCGCGACGGCAGATTGCCTGGCGCGGAGTGAGGAATCTACTCGCCCGATCGGGTGGCCTGCTTCGCACGCTCGACTCGCAGTAGCGTGCGTGCGGCCCGCATCAAGGCGCACTCCGCTGAGTCAACCGGCGCTGCGCGCACCATGTGGGATGAAAGCGCAGTTCAACCTCCCCCAGGGCTTTTTGGGGGAAGGTGCGAGCCTCAGCGAGCGGAGGGGGCGCGGCGCGGAGCCGACCATGCTGCTGAAAGGCTGTCCGCGCGTCAGGGCTCTTCCCATTCAGTGATCCGGCCCTGCGCGCACGGGGAGGTGCGAGCCTGAGCGAGCGGAGGGGGCGCGGCGCGGAGCCGGCAGGTGTGCTGGCGCTCCGTTGCCTTCTGACCGCTGAGAAAGTAGCTGCCTCGGCCATTTCAACGCGGTGCCGCCGCTCTCACTGCAGCGGCTCCATCAGCTCGATCCGGTTGCCGAACGGGTCCGCCACGTACACGCGGTCGTACCCCGGCAGCGGCTCGTCGCGCGTGACGGGGTGGCCGTGCGCCTCGCAGCGGGCGGCGAGCTCCGCCAGCCCCTGCACCAGCAGTGCCGGGTGCGCCTTGCGCGCCGGACGAAAGTCGTCTTCCACGCCCAGGTGCAGGCTCAGCCCTTCGCCGCCGAACCAGGCGCCGCCGCGCGCGGCGAGGTTCGCCGGCTTCGGCACTTCTTGCAGCCCCAGCACACCGCAGTAGAACGCGCGCGCCTGGTCCTCGGCCCCGCGGGGCATGGCGAGCTGCACGTGGTCCAGTCCGTAGACGCGCATCTCTCTCCATCCGGTTGCATGATTCCTGTCCGCCTCCCGCCATATACCGACGGCCGCAAGTCCGCAAGGGATCCTACCCTGTGATGGCAGAAAACCTGTCAATCTGACAAAGGAGGACTGGTCCGGCCGATGCAGTCGCGCGCGCGCGTCGCTTTCGCGAATTCACCCTGTGCGTGAAAGGAGGAACCCGTGAGATCGCGTGCGATGTCGATGATCCTGGCCGCCCTGGCAGCGGCGGCCTGCGCGCCGCCCGCGCCCGCCGGCCAGCCGTCCCCGATCGCTGAGGCTCCGCCCGTGCGGGCGCTGCTGAGCGAGCGCGAGCGTTTGTCGCTGAGCAGCGAACAGGTGGTGGCGCTGGATTCCCTCTCGCGGGAGTTCGACGTGGCGGGGCGCGGGATGAGCCGCCGGCTGAGCCTCATCAAGGGCGGGCTGCTGCAGCGGCTGGCGGGTGAGCCGGACCGTCCGCTTGCGCGGGTGGCCGACAGCCACCGCCGCGCCATCCAGGCGGTGGAGCGGGTGCTGCGCCCCGAGCAGCGTGCGCGGCTGTGCGAGCTTCAGGCGGCGCGGCAGCAGAAGGAAGCGCTGCGGCAAGACAAGCGCTCGCTCCAGGGCCGAACCCTCGCTTCGTCCCCCCCGGGACGCAGGGCGGCGGAGCGGACGTGGCCGTGGTGCTCGGGCCACGGGCCGGCGTTCGCCCGAACCGTGCAGGCCCAGAGCTGATCACGGATCGCCGACGGACGATCCGCGCCGGATCAGCCGTCGCGGACGGGGACGAGCGAATCCGCCGCCGCGGTGACCGGGGCGCCGTACTTCACGTAGCCCGAACGTAAATTTCACGCGGAGGACGCGGAGGAAAGGAGTGAGGACGCGGAGAACGGACGGAGGTCTCCGCGTCCTCACTCCCTCCTCAGCGTCCTCGGCGTGATGCTTTTGGGGGTCTGCACCGAAGACCCGAGGATTTGGGATCAGCGCGCGGGGGCGGCGCGCATGCGCGGCTCCGGGGCGATCACGCCGGCGATCAGCAGCCCCGCCACCAGCGCGACGGCGGTCAGCATCATGCTGAACGCCGTCTGGATCCCCGCCAGCGCCTGGCGCTCCATGAGCGCGTTCAGGCTCAGAAAGCCGATGCTCCCCGGCACCAGCAGCAGGATGGCGGGCACCAGCACCACGGCCGGGGGGCGGCGCCGCCAGCGCGCGTAGGCGTTGCTCGCCAGCGCCACCGCGAACCCGCCCGCGAAGGCGCCCAGCTCCGGCCCCAGCGCCGCCGCGCCCCGGCGCCCCGCCTCGGCCCCCAGCACGCTGGCGACGATGATCCACGGCGCGTCGCGCGGTGCGGCGCGCAGGATCATCACCGAACAGACGGGGGAGATCAGCAGGGCGGCCAGGCTGGCCCACGCGGGGAGGGGCGTGGGGTTCAGCAGCGGCGGCGCGCCGAACGCCGCGCCGGCCAGGCGGTTGCCGAGCGCAACCCCGAAGCCCAGCCCCAGAAAGGTGATGAAGGCGCCGCTGAGCCGCGCCGTTCCCGAGGCCAGCTGCCGGCTGGCCAGCTCGCTGAGCGCCGTGGTCAGGGTGAGCCCGGGAAGGAGGACGATCAGCCCGGCAAGGGTGGCCACCAGCACCGAGAGCGGGGGCGCCAGGTGCGCCATCGCCACGGCGGCGGCGCTCACCAGGAACGCGGCCAGCGGCTCGAACACGCGCATCAGCCGCCGCTGCCGCCCGGCCAGCAGCGCGAAAAGCCGCACCCCCAGCCCCAGCAGCGTGGCGGCCGCGATCTCCCGGGCGCCGCCGCCCAGCAGCTGGCAGGTGGCGCCGCTGATGCCGGCGAACGCCAGCGTGGTGGCCGCGGGCCCGTACGGCGCGGGCGCCGTGGCGATGCGCGCGATGCGGGCCGTGCCCTCCTCCGGGGTGATGCGCCCCTGCGCCACCTCGCGCGACACGCCCTCCACGGCGGCCAGGCTCCCCAGGTTCACCTCCCCCGGCTCCACGCGCAGCATGTGCGTCCGCTGCCGCTCCACCGGGCCGAACGAGGCCATGATGGAGGTGGGCTGCGTAAAGAACTGCGCCCCGCGCAGCCCCAGCCGGTCGCTCATGGCGCCCAGCATGTCTTCCAGGCGGTGGCTGGCCTCGCCGTAGCTGTGCAGGGCGCGCCCCAGGTGCAGCACGAACCCCACGGCCGCGGGGTCGGGCTCGTCCCCGTGGGCGGGGTGGGCGACCGGTTCGCCGGCGGAGCGGGGGGATGCGGTGTCGGCTGCCAATCGTCGGGTCCGGGGCCGGATGAATGCGCGCCGGGCGGGCCGGCGTCGCGGGCCGGGAGTGTACCTGCGCCGGGGTGGGTCCGCCAGTGCCGGGCGGCGGTGCGCGCAGGCGGTGCCTCGCTAGAGGATGTGCAGAGTGCGAGTCGAGCGTGCGGGAGCCGGCTGTCAGATCGGGCGAGTAGATTCCTCAGTCGGCCCAGGCGATCTGCCTCAGCCCAGGCTCGCGCGGCGCCTCCTTCGCAATGACAGACTCTGGTACCGGATTCGGGTATTATACCAGATTTTCAGATTGATTGTGCATTCAGCTTCTGAGATGGGCCTCACGCGGAGGGCGCGGAGGTCGCGGAGAAAAGAAGA
>JAHWJJ010000217.1 GCA_019348475.1 Gemmatimonadota bacterium
GCGCGCACCGCCCAGTGCCCCGCCGGCAGCAGCGGCGAGGCGCTGGCGGCGTGCGGCGCGTGCGCGCCCCGCGCCGGCGCCGCCACGGCGCGCACGGTGGAGTCTGCCCCCGCCTGCGCAGTGAGCGAATCGTGTCCGCAAACGGATAGGGCGAACAGGAGCGATCCAGCGCCCCGGATCCACCGCGCCGTCCCGCCCCGCGCCTTCCTCATCCGCTCTCCGTGAACAGCCCGCGAAGCGCCTGCACCAGGCCGGGCGTGGTGTATTCTGCCGCTTCCACGTGCACCGGCAGCCCCAGCTCGCGCGCGGTGGCGGAGGTCACGGGGCCGATGGAGGCCACCTTCGCCCGCCCCACCTCCGCGCCGACGAGCTCGACGAAGTTCTTCACCGTGCTGCTGGCCGTGAACGTCACCGCGTCCACCTCGCCGTCCTGCAGCATCGCCCGCACCCGCTCCGCGCCGGTTCCGTCCTGGACGGTGGTGTACGCAGCCACCTCCACCACCTCCGCCCCCGCGGCGCGAAGCGAATCGGGCAGCACCGGCCGCGCGACCTGCGCGCGCGGGAGCAGGATGCGCGCGCCGTGGACCGGACCCGCCGCCAACAACGCGCGAACGGCGGATTCTGCGACAAACTCCTCCGGCACCAGGTCCGGCCTCACCCCCCGCCGCTCCAGTTCGGCGGCGGTGGCCGGGCCGATCGCGCAAACCCTGACGCCGCCGAGGGTTCGCGCGTCACATCCCTGCTCCGCGAGGGCGTACCAGAAGCGCTCCACCCCGTTGGCGCTGGTGAACACGATCCAGTCGAAGCTCCCCGCCCGGGCCGCGGCGCGGCGCAGGGGCCCGGGATCATCCGCCGGCGCGATGCGGATCACGGGGAACTGCACGGTCTCCGCTCCCAGCGCCTTCAGCGCCGCGGCGAAGTCGCTGGCCTGCGCCCGCGCGCGCGTGACCACGATGCGCCGCCCCGACAGGGGCCGCCGGTCCCACCACCCCAGCGTCTCGCGCAGCCCCACCACCTCGCCGACGACGATCAGCGCGGGCGCGCCGATCCCCGCCTGGGCCGCGACCGCCGGCAGCGTCTCCAGCGTCCCGGTGACGGTGCGCTGGCGGGGATACGTCCCCCACTCGATGGCCGCGGCGGGGGTTTCGGGCGCCCGGCCGTGCTCGATCAGGCGGCGGAAGTTCTCCGCCATCTTCCCCACGCCCATGTAGAAGACCAGGGTCCCCACCCCGCGGGCCAGGTGCGCCCAGTCCACGTCGGTGTCCGGTTTGGTCGGGTCCTCGTGCCCGGTGGCGAAGGCCACGCTGGCCGCCATCCCGCGCTGGGTGACGGGGATCCCCGCGTACGCCGGCGCCGCGATCCCCGCCGTCACCCCGGGAACCACCTCGAAGGGGATCCCCGCCCGCGCCAGAACCAGCGCCTCTTCCCCGCCCCGCCCGAACACGAACGGGTCGCCCCCCTTCAGCCGCACGACGGTGGCGTGCTTTCCGGCGAGTTCGACCAGCACGGCGTTGATCTGCTCCTGCGTGCGCGAGTGCTCGCCGCCGCGCTTTCCCACGTACACGCGCTCGGCGCGGGGCGCGCGCTCCAGGATGGCGGGGCTCACCAGGGCGTCGTACACCAGCACGTCCGCCCGCTCCATCAGCTCCGCGGCCCGCAGGGTCAGCAGCCCGGGATCGCCGGGGCCGGCGCCCACCAGGTACACGGTCCCCGTCACGCCGCCGCCCGGCTTTCCAGCCGCTCCGCCTGCCACTCCAGCAGGTCCGCCAGCGTCTGGCGGAACGGAATGGACGGCGCCCACCCCAGGGCGCGCAGCCGCGCGTCGTCGCCCAGCAGCAGGGGAAGGTCCACGGGGCGCACGCGCTCGGGGTCCACCTCCAGGCGCGCCCGCGTACCCGAGATCTCCACCAGCTCGTCCACCGCCTCCCGCATGGACCGCGCGACCGCGGAGCAGACGTTGTAGACGCGGCCCGGCGCCCCGGATTCCATCAGCCGCACGTAGGCGCGCACCACGTCGCGCACGTCCAGCAGGTCGCGGCGCGCGGAAAGGTTGCCCACCCGCAGCACCGGCTCCGCGCCGCCGGCGCGGATGATGGCCAGTTGCCGCGCGAAGCTGGCGAGCGCGAAGCGGGGGTCCTGCCCCGGCCCCGTGTGGTTGAAGCTGCGCGCGACCACGACCTCGATCCCGCCCGACTCCCCCGCCTGCAGCGCGGCCATTTCGGCCGCGGCCTTGCTGGCCGCGTACGGGTTGCACGGCCGCAGGGGGCGGTCCTCGCCGATCGGCTGCTCGGCCTCCGGCACGGCGCCGTACGCCTCGGCCGAGCCCACCAGCAGCAGCCGCGCGCCGCTCGGGAGCGCGGACGCAATGCGCAGCGTCCCCGTGGCGTTCACGTCCCAGGTGCCCAGGGGGTCGCGGAACGAGTCGCCCACGCTGGCCTGCCCCGCCAGGTGAAACACGGCCTGCGGCGCGGCGCGGCGCACGGCATCGGCGACCGAGTCCGCCGAGGTGACGTCCATCCCCAGCCACTCCGCCCCCTGGCCGTCCGCGGGAAAGGCGTGCCCCGCCTGCGCGGCGGCGAAGACGGCGTGCCCGTCCCCCACCAGCGCGCGGACCAGCCACGAGCCCGCGAACCCCGCCGCGCCCGTCACCAGGACGCGCATCCGCTTCACACCGCCGCCGCCAGCGCCGCGCGCGGCGCGCCGCGCAGCCGCTCCAGGTCGGCGTTCACCATCATCCGCACCAGGCCGTCGAAGTCCACCTCCGGCTCCCACTTGAGCTCCGCCCGCGCGCGCGAGGGATCGCCCACCAGCAGGTCCACCTCGGCGGGGCGCATGAAGCGCGGGTCCTGCACCACGTACTTGCGCCAGTCCAGGTCCACGGCGCCGAACGCCGTCTCCACCAGCTTCTGCACGGTGTGCGTCTCGCCGGTGGCCACCACGAAGTCGTCGGGCCGCTCGTGCTGCAGCATCATCCACATGGCGCGCACGTAGTCGCCCGCGAAACCCCAGTCGCGCTGCGCGTCCAGGTTGCCCAGCCGCAGCTCGCCAGCAAGGCCCAGCTTGATGCGAGCGGCGGCGTCGGTCACCTTGCGCGTGACGAACTCCAGCCCGCGGCGGGGGGACTCGTGGTTGAACAGGATCCCGCTGACGGCGAAGATCCCGTAGCTCTCGCGGTAGTTGACGGTGGCCCAGTGCCCGTAGACCTTGGCCACGCCGTACGGCGAGCGGGGGTAGAAGGGGGTCTCCTCGTTCTGCGGCACGGCCATCACCTTGCCGAACATCTCGGACGACGAGGCCTGGTAAAAGCGGATGCGGCGCTCGCGGTCGAAGATGCGGATGGCCTCCAGCATGCGCGTAACGCCCAGCCCCGTCACGTCGCCGGTGAGCACGGGCTGCGTCCAGGAGGTCTGCACGAACGACTGCGCGGCCAGGTTGTACACCTCGTCGGGGCGGCTCTCCTCCAGAGCGTAGAACAGCGAGTTCTGGTCGGTCAGGTCGGCCGAGAGCAGCTCCAGGCGGTCCTGGATGTGCTCGATTCGCTCGAAGGTGACGGTGGAGCTGCGGCGGACCAGCCCGTAGACCCTGTAGCCCTTCTCAAGCAGCAGCTCGGCCAGGTAGCTGCCGTCCTGGCCGGTGATGCCGGTGATGAGTGCGGTCTTCATGCCCGTGGGAAAAGGGTGTGCGCGGCCGGAAGTCGCGGGCCGTTACAGCCGGGAAACGTAGCCGCGGGGGTAAGCGGTGTCAACGCAAACCGTTCCGCGGCACGGGTTGACCGGACCGCCTGGAGCGCTTACATTTCATGGCTTCGCAGGGTTTGTATCGATACGGCTACAGGAGACACCGATGGCTTTTTGCGCCGTCTGCGGCAAGGGCCCGCGCAGCGGGAACAACGTCAGCCACGCGAACAACCGTACCAAGCGTGTGTGGCGCCCGAACCTGCAGCCCGCCCGGATCGTGACCGACAACGGGACGCACAAGCGCGTGCGCGTCTGCACCAGCTGCATCTCTGCCGGCAAGATCCGCAAGGCAGGCTGAGGGAGCTGTCGGCTCCGTCCGCGACCGAACGAATACACGACGGCCGCGCATCCCCCCCGGATGCGCGGCCGTTTTGTACCGACGACAGGGGGACAAAGGGGAGAGGCGAAGGCGAAACCCTCTCCCCGCATCGTCTGCCGCTGCCCGAGGAATTTTCCCGTCCACGTCTCGCGGCCGGCCCGCGCCCCACGGGCCCGCCCGGTGAAATCCGTATTCGCCCGGGTTGTCCATTTCCGTCGTCCAGCCTCCCAGCCAGAACGGCCTTTTCCAGATCGCAATCGGGTGGATGATGTGCCCCGGCAGACCTCCTCGGCGCGACCTTGATCCCTGCCCATCCAGAAAATGCGGATCCCGTCCCCTCGCCGACAGCATCCCCTCTTCCAGGGGACGCCTGGACCCTGCCGACCCCATCCGGTCCGCCTCCGGCCGTCTCGCGCGCATCCATCCAGCACTGCCCACCTTGCCCGACGTCCTTGTGTTTCGGCCCGCTCGGCCACGACGGATCTCCGGCGCGGATTCCAGAACAATCCTCCGGAATCCGGTATCACCCCCGGGCCCTACCGCCTCGCGCCCAGGTACTCCGGCTCCACGCACTCCACGCGAACCTCGCCTCCCTCCGGCGTCATCCGCCACGCCCGCGCCGCCGGGCGGGATGAGACGACGCGCTTCAGCTGCCCGTCCACGTAGTGCAGCGCCACGCCGTCGTCCACGGCGGTGCCGGCCACGCCGGGGGTGCGCACGTACTCGGGGTACGAGACAGGCCGGCGTGGGTCGCTGTCGTAGTGCGGGCAGAAGCTGCCGGCAAGAAAGCCCAGGCCGTTCTCCAGCGGGTTCAGCCCCGGTCCGTACGAGTCGGTGATCCCGCGTTCGAACCAGCACAGCGCCCCCGCGCTCACCCCGCACGCGATGGTGCCGCCCGCGAGCACGCGCGGCAGCACGTCCGCCAGCCCCTGCGCGCGCCACACGGCCAGCAGGTTCACCGTGTTCCCGCCGCTGGCGTAGAGCACGTCCTGCGCGGAGAGAAACGCGTACAGGTCGTCCACCGAACGGCTGAAGAGCCCCAGGTGCGTGGGCTCGCAGCGCTCCTCGTCGAAGAGCTCGTAGAACCGGTCCAGCCACGCGGCGGAGTCGCCGCTGGCGGTGGGGATCAGGCAAACGCGCGGACGCGGCTTGCCCGTGAGCGAGAGGACGTAGTCGTCCAGCAGCGGGTTGTCGGGCTCCATGGCGAACCCGCCGCCGCCGAACGCGACGATCTGGCCCTGCGTGATCGGGGGCATCGGAATGGGTCAGGTGGTGGAGGCGCGGCCCGCCGCCGCCGCGGTCGATTGCCGGATCGCGACAAGATGCGCAGCGACGCCGCACGCCGAAAGGCGTCGGCCTGGGATGCCATCCCCGCGCCGCGGCACGGTACTCCGCTTGCGCCCCCTGCTCCCCGGCCGTGCACGCAAGGCCGGCGCACGCAAAGGAGGGCCGGCGCCCTCCACCCACCGCTTCAGAACGAGAAAACACCGTGAAACTGCTGAAGATTTCCGCCCTCGCAATCGCCTCGGCCCTGTCGCTGGGGGCCTGCGACGCCAGCGGGGTGACGGACCCGGGTGGCCTCAGGGTGGGACAGTTCGACGGCCGGATCGCGGGCACCCTGGACGCCCGGCTCGACGGCCAGGCGGTGTCGGGGAGCACCGTTTCCGGCTTTCACGACATCATCGTCCTTACCGACTACGCCAGGGGCATCGAGGTCACGCTGTATCACGATACGAACGAGTTCTACGAGGGCCGCTTTTCCATCGGAGACGCCGTGTTGATGAACAGGCCCATCGTGGCGTACGTGCGGCTGCTGGACACGGGCGAGTACTTCGACTCGCTGCACGGCGTGATCGACCTGTACGGGGTGCGCCGCGGCGGCATCAGCGGCACCGCCACCTTTCGCGCGGAAAGCGACCGGGTCGTCGGCGACGTGGTGGACGTGGACGTCTCGTTCGTGACCGACTACGCCGGCAACATCAGCTACAACCTGAGCCCTTCGTTCTCCACGAGCGGCAAGTCCGCCCCGGGCGAAGCCTGAGAAAGATTGGCCTGATCCCGGATCGCGGAGGATCGTTCTGGAATGCGCGCCGGAGAACCGTGCCCGACAGTGCTGGATGGATGCGGGTGAGACGGCCGGACGCGGACCGGAGGGGATCGGCAGGATGCAGGCGTCCCCTGGTAGAGAGGGTGCTGCCGGCGAGGGGACGGGATCCGCGTTTTTTGGATGGGCAGGGTCAAGGTGGCGGGCGGGGGGCCCGCCGGGGCACATCATCATCCACCCGATTGCGACCTGTAAGAGGCCGCCCGGCTGCACGCGGGACAACAGAGTGGATAAGCCCGACCAGAGGCGGCGGAGGCGTGGTCCGCCGCCCTTGCCGGTCCTGCCGACGCATCCGCTCGTGAACAATGCAAAGAGCCCGCGGCCTCGGAGGGGAGGCCGCGGGCTCTTGCGATCGGACCGGCGACGGCGCTCAGGCCGTGGCGTCGGCGGCGTTGCGGTCCACCAGCTCGATCAGCGCCGTCTCGGCGCCGTCGCCCTGGCGAAAGCCCGTCTTCAGGATCCGGGTGTAGCCCCCGGCACGCTCCGCGGACGCCGGCCCGATCTGGTCGAACAGGCGGACCAGCGTGTCGCGGTCCTGGATGTGGCGGGCCGCCAGGCGCTTGCTGTGCAGGTCGCCCCGCTTGGCCAGCGTGATCAGCTTCTCCGCGAACGGGCGAAGCTCCTTGGCCTTTGCGGTGGTGGTCTCGATGCGGCCGTGGCGGAACAGGCTGGTGGCCATGTTCCGGAGCAGGGCCTCCTTGTGCTCCGACGTGCGGCCGAGCGCGCGGCCCTTCTTTCCGTGTCTCATGGCTTACTGTTCCCCGGCGGACGCGTCGGCGCCCCCGCCCTGCTCGTTGTTTTCTTCCTCGCGAACCACCCACCACAGGGTGCCGCCCTCGTCCGCCTCGAGCGAGCTGCCGAAGCGCAGGCCGTGCCCCGCCAGAAAGTCGCTGATCTCCTGCAGCGACTTCTTGCCGAAGTTGTCGATGGCCAGCATCTGCTGCTCGGTGCGCTGCACCAGGTCGCGGACCGTGTGGATGTTCTCCTTTTGCAGCGAGTTGCGGCTGCGTACGGAGAGCTCCGCCAGGTCTTCGATCGGCCGGTTCAGCAGCTCCTGCAGGCGCGGCGGAATGGGCGAGCGCCCGGCCGGCACCGAGCCGCCGGGGCCGCCCGTGTCGCCCCAGCTGCGGTCCGCGCGCCACTCCGGCGTGCCCCCGGCCAGGATGGCGAGGTGCTCGATGGCCAGGCGGGCGGAGTACTGCACCGCCGACGGCACGTCCACGGCTCCGTTGGTCTCCACCTCCAGCACCAGCCGGTCGAAGTCCGTCCGCTGGCCCACCCGGGTCTCTTCGACCACGAAGTTGGCGCGCGTGACGGGGTTGTAGATGGCGTCCACCCGCACCAGGTCCGCGGGCATGCCGCGCGGAATGG
>JAHWJJ010000504.1 GCA_019348475.1 Gemmatimonadota bacterium
TGCCGGTGCATGCCGCGGGAGCCCCCTCCCCCCGGCCCACCGCACCGGAGCCTCGCTACAGCGGGTCCGGCTCCGCGCCGATGGGCTCCTCGCCGCGCTCCAGCACGGTGATGTCGTCGTCGGGCGGCAGGGGCACCAGGTCGTACCCCTCGGACCGCGCGATGACGAGCGACGTCAGGATGTCGCCGGCCACGTTGGGAACCGTGCGCGACATGTCCAGGATGCGGTCCACGCCCAGGATCAGCGCGATGCCGCCGCCGGGGACCCCCACCATCTCCAGCACCAGCACCAGGAGGGGGATCGAGCCGCCCGGCACCCCCGCCGCGCCCACCGCGGTGATGATGCACATCGCCACCACCACGAGCTGCTGCTGAAGCCCGAGGCCGACCCCGAACACCTGCGCCAGGAAGAGGACCGTGATCCCCTCGAAGAGCGCGGTGCCGTTCATGTTCATGGTGGCGCCCAGCGGCATCACGAACCCCGCGATCTCGCGCGGCACGCCGAACTCCTGCTGCGCCGTGCGGATGGTGGTGGGGAGGGTGGCGTTCGAGCTGGAGGTGGAGAACGCCGTCACCATGAGCGTGCGCGTGCGCCGCAGGAAGTCCAGCGGCGCCACCCGCGCCATCGTGCCGGCGAGGAGCGGGATCGACACGAAAAGGTGGAATGCGAGGCCGGCGAGCACCACGATCACGTACCACCCCAGCGACTGGAGCACCTCGAAGCCGAAGCGTGACGTCACCGCGAAGATCAGCCCCGCGACACCGTACGGCGCCACCCGCATGGCGAAGCCGATGATGACGGTGACCGCGTAGCTGACCCCCTCCAGCACCTTGAGCACGGGGCGCGCGGCCTCCGCGGGGATGCGGGTGAGGGCCACGCCGAAGATCAGCGCGAAGAAGATCAGCGGGAGCATCTCCCCCTTGGCCGCGGCGTCCACCGGGTTGCGGGGGATGATGTTGACGAAGGTCTGGATGCCGAAGCCGTTGGTCTCCGCGATGGTCGCCTTCTCCGCCGCCTGGCCGCCGAACTGCTGCATCAGCGCCGCGCGCACTCCCGGGTCCAGCCCCTCCCCCGGGCGGAAGGTGTTCACCAGGAAGAGCCCCACGACGGCCGCGAAGCCGGTGGTCAGCAGGAAGAAGCCGATCGTCTTCGCGCCGATGCGCCCGACCTTGGACAGGTCGCCGAGCTGCGCCACCCCCAGCACGAGCGAGGTGAAGACGAGCGGGACGACCACCATGAAGAGCAGCCGCAGGAAGACCTGCCCCACGGGGTCGGCCACATTGGCGACGATCCACGCGATCGTCTGGCTCTCGCGCCAGAGCACGTTGGCGGTGATCCCGGCCGCGGCGCCGATCGCCAGGCCGAGGAGGATCTTGGTGTGGAGCTGCATGCCGCGCGTCGCGGCGGTCTGCTGTATCATGGGCGGATCAGGTGCGATGCGGCGCGGCGAGGAGTCCGGCACCGGGGTTCCGCTCCACGTGGCCGGCGCCCTCGAGCACGATGCGCAGGAAGCGCTCCGCGGCGGCGCCTCGGCGCCGGCTCCTTGGTCGCCTCGGTGTCGGTCTCGCCGCGGAACGTGGTCATGAAGCCCATCGCTTCCTTTGGTGGGGGTGGTTGATGGTGACGAACAGGCCAGCCGCCATGCGGCCGCGTAGCCACTTGGAGCGGGTGGCCCGACCGCCAAGCGGATCTCTCGCGCATCTTAATGTGCATGCCCTTGCGCACTCCCTTTTCCTTACACATAATGAAAGACAAGGTCGGTCGGCGGTATCCGGCCGCGGCCCGGAGAGAGGCCCCGCAACCTGAGGCGGGCAGCCGGTTATCCTCTGCACTGGACCCGCTGTGCGGCTGCTCCCCGGGTTTGTAGCACCGTGCGGATCGGTACTGTTTAGACACGAGTGAGCCAGTTCGGTTGTGCGTGGCCATCCGGGTGTAAGCTCAATCCCCGCCGCATTCCGCGTCCCCACGTACTTTGAGGGACTCCGTACACGGCCGTCCCTGCGGATAGTGGACCGCCAATCGGCCTAAATCAACAACGACGCCTTCCCCTCGGCAAGACTGATCCGGGAGGCCACATGCACGAACTCTGACCGCGGCCCTCCCGGCCGTCGCGAAAAGAAGTTTACCCCACGGCACT
>JAHWJJ010000218.1 GCA_019348475.1 Gemmatimonadota bacterium
AGTGCGAAAGTGCGAAAGTGCGAAAGTGCGAAAGTGCGAAAGTGCGAAAGTGCGCTCCGCGCCTCGCGTCCGGCCGATGCGTCGGCTGGTCCGTGTCAGCCGCAGCAGGTGGAGTGGGCGGTGCGCTCGGCGTCGGCCCGCAGGGTGGCGGCGATCTCCTGCACCTCTTCGAACGGGTCCGCGTTCAGCCGATAGTACGACCAGCGCCCCTGCTTGCGGTCACTCACCAGGCCCGCCGCCTTCAGCGTCTTCAGGTGGAACGAGAGCAGCGACTGGCCCGCGTCCAGGACGTCCACCATGTCGCACACGCAGCGCTCACCGCCGCGCAGCAGTTCGATGATGCGCAGGCGCCTCTCGTCCGAGAGGGCGTGGAACAGCCGCGCCGCGCGCTCCACGTCGGTCCGGGTATCGGTAGCCATTCCCCAACTATACATCAGCAGATTTTGATTAGTCAAGCCCAACAGCGCCCGGCAGCGACGCAGCACCATCTGTTTGGCACGATACTGGCCTTGAGCCGCGGCCGATCGGCACGCGCAAACCGTTGCAGGGGTGCAATCTGGGATGACGAAGCATTTTCGCGGGGCCGTCCTGACCGCATTCGCGACGGGCATGCTGGTGGGCGGCGGAGGCGCGGCGACGCAGGCCGCCGCCGCCGAGCGGGCGCCGGTCGCCGCGCCCACCGACGGCTTTTCCGTCACGGTCGATCTTTCGGACCGCATGCTGTACGTGTCGCGGCGAGGCGAGACGGTGCGGGAGTACCGCGTGGCGGTGGGCCAGCGGCGGCACCCCACGCCCACGGGCTCGTACAACGTGCGCCGGCTGATCTGGAATCCGCGCTGGGTTCCGCCCGACGCCGACTGGGCCCGCGAAAAGCGCGCGCGCGAGCCCGGCGACCCGCGCAACCCCATGGGGCGCGTAAAGATCTTCTTCCGCGCGCCGGACTACTACATCCACGGCACGCGCGAGACGGATTCACTGGGCCGGGCGGAGTCGCACGGCTGCATCCGCATGCGCAACGCCGACGTCATCGAGCTGGCGCGGATGGTGATGGAGAACGGCGGCGAGCGGCGCAGCGCCGGGTGGTTTCAGCGCGTCATCAACCGCGTGAGCAACACCCAGGACGTGCGCCTGTCGCGGCCGGTGCCCCTGCGCGTGCGCGCCTGACCCCGCCCGGCGCCGGCGAACCCCGGGGCTCCGCATGGCGCGGAGCCCGCTTCCGTTTCAGCGAGACGCGTGATGCACGTGGT
Organism: Gemmatimonadota bacterium; assembly: GCA_019348475.1. GTDB lineage: Bacteria > Gemmatimonadota > Gemmatimonadetes > Longimicrobiales > Longimicrobiaceae > Longimicrobium. Next base: position 1,248 of record JAHWJJ010000218.1, read on the forward strand.
CGAGATCCTGCTCCCCCTGCGCGACAACCAGGGCGCGCCGTTTCCCCGCGCCGCGCTGGACCGGGTGCGCCACGAGCTCACGGACCGCTTCGGCGGCGTTACCGCGCACCTGCGCGCCCCCGCGACGACGTGGTCATCGTGGAGGTGATGGCCCACGAGCTGGACCGCGCCTGGTGGTCCGGCTACCGCGCCGAGCTGGAGCGCCGCTTTCGCCAGGACGAGATCCTGATCCGCGCCACCCGCTCCGAGCGGCTGTAGGGGGTGGCCGGCGCGGATGCGGAGGGCCCCTCCCGCGCGACCAGCCCCGGGCTGAAGCCCGGGGCTGGAACTGCCAGAAGCCCCGTCTAGGCTCGCTTGCGCTCGCCGAACGGGGCTTCACCTGCTCCGGTGGGCAGGGGCCGGCGCTGCGCCACACCCTCTCGCTGGAAGAAGGTATGGCGCAGCCAGCGGTGAGGGTGGCGGTCAGCCGCGCATCCAGCGGCCGTGGTAGAAGCGGTTGTAGAACTTGGCGCCCGTGGTGCTGTCCTTTACGTCGTACTGGCCGTCGCCGTTGCCGTAGATGTCGCCCGGGTCGGTGGCGCGGCAGCTCACGCAGCGCATCTTGTTGGGCCACACGGTGCTCCCGCCGTACGGCTGGCCCATGTACGTCAGCGACTCGCCGTAGGCCACGCGCGCGTGCACGTGCTCGTCCCACGGCCCGCCCGTGCGTCCCGCGTAGCCGATCACCGTGTTCATCCCCACCGACGCGCCCCAGCTGATGCCGCTGGCGATGCTGGTGAGGTGCGCCATGATGGCCCGGTAGCCTCCGTTCCGCACCACCACGTAGTTGCCCAGCGTGTAGTATCCTTCGGAATCGTAGTAGTCCCACCCGGCCCACTCCACGGTGCCCTTGAGCGCCGAGTACACGTTGCCGTTCTTGTGCACCGGCCAGTCGTTGGCGTAATACTGGTTCAGCAGGTACGGGTCGCACTTGCGGCGGTGGTATCCCTGGCCCCACCAGCTGCCGTAGTTGCCGCTCATGGCGCTCCACCCCGGATCTCCCGGCCGCAGGTTGTAGTAGGTGCCGGAGTAGGTGGTGGTGTATCCGCTGTAGAACTTGTTGGTGTAGTCCCACACCGTCTGCCAGAACAATCCGCCCGGCTGGCCGAACTCGCACGCCGTCGCCGCCATTTCCGCCCGCGGCGCCGCGTCCATCGGCGGCTCGCCCCCCTGCTCCGCCACCATCGCCACGCGGCTGGCGTGAAGGTCCGCGTTCGCCCGCATCTGCTCCGCGGGCGGCGTTCTGTACGTGGCGTCGCGGACGGGCGTAAGGCCCAGCGACGCGACCGAGTGGCGCGGCCGGTGAAAGCGCAGCCCGGCCAGCAGCGACCGGGCGCGCGCGTCCAGCCCCGGCTCCGCCGTCCACACGCCGATGCGGTACACGCGGCCGCCGTCCGCCGCGTACACCAGCGTGTACGGGTCCGTCCCCGGCAGCCCGCTCACCGCCACCCCGCGCACGCCGCCCACCGTCACCTCGTGCCGCACCAGCGGGAACTCGCTGTACTTGCGCATCAGCTCCTGCACCAGCCCGTCCACGTCCTGCGGCCGGGCCTCATACGCCAGCGCGACGCGCGCCACCGGGGAACGGTCGTGCCCGCCGTTCTTTGCTCCCGCGGGGTCGAAGAGGGCAAAGCCGTAGGTGTTGAACAGCACCGGGTCCGGCACCACCGTCCAGTCCGGCGGAACCTGGAGGGATACGCCGACGACGTCGTCGCGCAGCGCGCGCGTCTCGGGCGCGGGGGCGGCGCTGCCGCCCGTGGGCGTCGAGTCCGCGCAGGCGGAGAGCAGCACGGCGACCGACAGCAGAGCAGGGATGCGGTTCATGGGCCTCCGGTGGGGAAGGAGAGCGGGATGCGTCGGGAGAGCGTTCCCCGTCCCCGCACTTTGGATACCACGCAGTCGCATCATGCGATTGCGCAATCGGCGCGCGTCGTGTAAGCGCATTGCGGCCATGGGGATGCCTTTCACCCTGGCAGCGTATTACAAACTGGCTGAGAAGATGAATGTCCGCGGAAGAGTGTTGTCGACCTCCACCTGTTTTCCCCGATCGGCAGAACTTACAATGGCGGATCGAAGCGATGATGATGCCGGACCGACCTTCAACCGGTGGGAGCGATGGGCGAACACCGTCGCAGCCGGCGCTGCGGCGAGTACGACATGGGCCCGGCGTCCGGGCAGCAGTGGAGTTGGCGGCCGTCTCACCGCGCGCCACCGCCGTGAGGCGAAGGGCGGGGCCCGGCCGGATCCGCCCCTCGCCGCATCCGGCGATCGGAACTCCACGCGCCGGGGTTGCGTACGGGGCCTTCGGCGGACGCACTCCGCGCGAGCCCTCCCCCGTCACCCGCGACGACCGATGCAGGCCACCGTACCCGCGACCATCCTCCGCACCACGCTGCTGCTGATCGTGATCGGCGGAGCCGTCGCGGCCGCCGTGGGATTGGGGGCGTGGCACCTGCTGCCGTACGAAGCGCTCGAGGCGCGGACGTTCGCGGACCGGTTCGCGGTCTGGGAGGGGGTGATGTGGGGATTGGGCGCGGCGGGGACGCTGTTCGGGGCAGCCGCGCTGCTCAATGCGACGGACCTGTCGTCGCCGCGGCCGCTGGAGCAGGTGCAGCAGCAGGCGGTGGACGCGCGGCGGGGGCGTACGCTGTACTCGGACCTCCCCACGCTCCCCTGGATTCTGCTGAGCTGCGGCGCCGCGCTCATGCTGGCCGCGGTGCTGGTGCGGTCCGCGACGCTCGGCTGATCGGGCGAGATCATCCGGCCGCCCCCGGCGAGGCGGCCGGATGTCGTGCGCTACATCACGCAGACGCAGCCCACGTCGTCGCAGAAGCCGTACTGCGCGCCGGTGGACCGGCAGAACCCGTTGCACTGGCCCGTGTTGCAGGCCGTGTCGGCGGCGTGCGCCTGGCGCACCGGCGCCACGGCCGCCACGGCCCCGAACCCGAGCGCCGCGGCCGTGACCGCCGCGAACGCCGTCCTGCCCAGGCGGGTCTTGGAACTCGTCATCGCGACCTCCGGAATTAGCGGTTTTCCCTCCGCCGCGCGCCGAGCGGCGCACGGCCGGCCAGCAGGCGCACGCGCAGCAATACCCATTCCCGCATCTTCCTGCACCGCGGCGTGCTCGCGGGGCCGCGGCCAGAGCGGCCCTCCCATCACTCCATCAACCCATCACTCCATCAGACGCGACCGCTTTCGCCGTGGCGCCGTTCTCGCCATCATCATCGCGGGGCGGAGGACGCACGGGCACACGGGGAAGGGAGGAGCGGATGGAGAAGCGCTACGAGTTCGACGGAGCGCAGGTGCGGGCGCTGGTGCAGGAGTCGCGCGCAGCCTCCGAGCGGGTGATGACCGAGGCGCAGCGGTACCTGGCCGCCGGCATTGACCTGCACGCCGAGCAGGCGGAGTGGAACGGTGACGTGGACCATCCCGGCACCGGCGCGGAGCCGGGCCTGTGGCTGATGAACGACCGCGGCGTCTACCTGCGCAGCAACGCCAGGGAGCGCGACGAGGGCTCCGTCGCCTTCGCCAGCGGCTACCGCGGCGACGTGCCCGTGGGCGACGACTCCACGTGCGAGTTCATCGCCGCCGACTTGCTCGATCCGGTGCGTCCCGGCGACACCCTGGTCGTTACGCTGGACGAGCGAAAGGTCCGGCTTTCGCTCGTTCGCCCGGACTGAAACGAGGCTCCTTCTCCATCCGGCTGCACGCGGAGCGGTTGTCGCCCGTACGCGTTCGCATCCACTCAACCCCATCCGCCCATGCCCGTCGCGGGAAGCAGGTGCGGTGGGTGGAGCTCCGCCCCGGAGACCCGATTCCGCGGGAAGGCATCCGGCGCCTGGTGATGCCGCGCTCCTTTATGGCGCCATCCGCTGACGGCGGCCACACGAGACACGGAAGGACACCGAACCATGGACGTACATCAGCCCTGGCAGCCGGGCGAGACGCCGGACGAGCAGGACGCGCGGCGGCAGGCGTACGAGCGGCTGTCGTCGTCGGCGCGGCGGGTGGGGCTTTCGCTGGAGCGCCTGAGCGACCTGCTGCGCCAGGTGGCCACCAACGAGGCCGAGACGCGCCGCTTTCTGGCGGACCAGGTGTACGGCGTGCCCGACGAGCTGCTGGACGACCTGCTGCGGGTTCGCATGGCGGACCAGGAGCGCGAAGAGGGGACGGAGTAGCGGCGCGCGCGCGACTGCCCGGCTGCGTCGTAAGCTGGTTTGCTTTTTGCCTTTACGCGGAGCAGCCACTCACCTGCTCCTGGGGAACGCATGCCGGGCACGCCAGACCATCCGCACTCCACGGCGGCATCGCGCGCCCGCAGCGGACTGGCGCGCGTCGTGGACCGCAATGTCCGCGCGCTGCTGGCCCGCCGCGCCGGCGAAGAGCGCACCAAGCGCGGCTCCGACCGCATGGCGGACCGGGTGACGCGCTTTACCGGGAGCATGCGGTTCGTGTACATCCACCTGGTGCTGTTCGGCGGCTGGATCTTCATCAACCTGGGGATGGTTCCGGGCGTGCCGCGGTTCGATCCTTCGTTCGTCGTCCTGGCGATGGTGGCATCGGTGGAGGCGATCTTTCTCTCCACCTTCGTGCTCATCAGCCAGAACCGCATGGCCGAGCTGGCCGACAAGCGCGCCGACCTGGACCTGCAGATCAGCCTGCTCTCGGAGCATGAGATCTCGCGGATGCTGTCGCTGGTGCAGCAGGTGGCGGAGCGGCTGGGGATCGAAGAGGCGGGGGACCCCGAGCTGAGCGAGCTCGCCCGAGACGTGCACCCCGAGATGGTGCTGGACAATATCGAGGCCAACACCCGCGCCTTCCGGCGCTTCGGGGGCTCCGGGTAGGCACGCGCCGGGGCCGCGCATCGATAGTGCTCCTGCAACCGTACTGTACTTACTGTCATTCCGAAGGAGGCGCCGCGCGATCTCAGCCCGCTCGCAATCTGTGGCGCCGACTGAGGAATCTACTCGCACGTCCTCGTGGCGCGTCCACCACCACAGATCCCTGCGGGACGGTCGGTGGCTCGCCGGCGGCGTACGCGCGCTACCGAGGTAGAGGTGTGCGGCGGGCCCGGATCAACGCCGCGGCGGAATGACGATGGCAGGGGCCGGGGTGCGTAAAACGACGCGGAGGACACGAGGCAATCAGCCTGTGTGCGTCCTCCGCGTCTCCGCGTCGAGGGTCGATCAGCGGGCCGCCGCCTGGACGAGGCGCGGGACCTCGTGCGGCTCGCCGGCGCCGTCGGCGAACTGGCGGCACGCCTGGACGAACGCCCAGAACAGCCGCCGGTCGGGGTCGCGGTCGTCGCCGGCGGGGCCGTGCGCCTCGCCGCGCTCCGGGTGCCACTGCACGCCGTACATCCACGGGTGGTCTCGCCCCTCCACCCCCTCGACGATCCCGTCCTCCGCCCACGCCGTCGCCACCAGCGAGGGGGCCAGGTCGCGCACCGCCTGGTGGTGGAACGAGTTGATGAAGAGGGTGGTGGAGCCGAAGATCCGCTCCAGCCCGGACCCGGGCTCCACCCGCCCCGCGTGCCAGCGTTCGTTGACCGCGGCCTGCTGTTCGTGCAGCACGTCGCCGCCCAGCTGGCAGGGGATGTCCTGGTACAGCGTGCCTCCCAGCGCCACGTTCAGCAGCTGGATGCCGCGGCAGATCGCCATCACCGGCATCCCCCGGCGCACGGCCTCGTGCACCGCCGCGATCTCCATCTCGTCGCGTTCGGGGTTCACCTCTTCCACCTGCGGAAGCGCCGTCTCCCCGTAGCGCGCCGGGTCCACGTCCTCGCCCCCGGTGAGCAGCAGCCCGTGGCACACCCCCAGGATGCGGCGGATGGACGCTTCGCCCTGGGCGGGCGTCAGCAGCACCGCAGTGGCCCCGGGCGCCTCGACCGCGGTGACGTACGCCGCGTTCAGCTGCACCCGGGGCAGGTTGTGCCTGCCCCCTGGCCACATGGTGGTGGTGACGGCGATGAGCGGTCGGTAAGTCATGGCGCGGCGCGGGGTTGGTGGATGTTCACGCTGCCGCGCGCGTCCGCAGGTTAGGTGCCAGGGAGAAGAGTGCGAAAGTGCGAAAGTGCGAAAGTGCGTGAGTGGGGAACCAACGACTCACGCACTCACGCACTCACGCACTCACGCACTCCCTACGCCACCGCCGCCGCCGTTGTAATGCACGTGCGGTTGCGGCCCTGCTGCTTGGCCTGGTACAGCGCCGTGTCCGCCAGCGAGATCAGCTCCTCGGC
>JAHWJJ010000219.1 GCA_019348475.1 Gemmatimonadota bacterium
GACGTGTGGGTGAACAACGCGATGGCGTCCGTCTTTTCTCCCGTGCGCGAGATGACGGCGGAGGACTTTCGCCGCGTGACCGAGGTCACCTACCTGGGCTACGTGCACGGCACCCTCTCGGCGCTGCGGCGCATGCTGCCGCGCGACCGGGGCGTGATCGTGCAGGTGGGGTCGGCGCTGGCGTACCGCGGCATTCCCCTGCAGTCCGCCTACTGCGGGGCCAAGCACGCCATCGAGGGCTTCATGGACTCGCTGCGCTGCGAGCTGCTGCACGACGGCAGCGGCGTGCGGGCGACCATGGTGCAGCTGCCGGCCATCAACACCCCGCAGTTCCGCTGGGTCAAGAGCCGCCTGCCCAACCAGGCGCAGCCGGTGCCCCCGATCTTTGCCCCGGAGGTCGCGGCGGAGGCGGTGCTGTTCGCGGCGGACAGCGACCGCCGCGAGGTGTGGCTGGGGTGGCCCACGGTCCGTGCCATCCTGGCGAACCGCGTCGTCCCCTGGTACGTGGACCGCAAGCTGGCCGCGGAGGGCTACGATTCGCAGCAGACCGACGAGCCCCGCGACCCGGACCGGCCGCACAACCTGTGGGAGCCGCTTCCCGGCGACCACGGCGCGCACGGCGTGTTCGACGACCGCCAGCGCCCGTACAGCCTTCAGCTCTGGGCCACCAGGCACCGCACCGAACTGGTGGCGGCCGGGGCGGCGGTGGCCGCCCTGGGGCTCGCGGCCGCGCGGCGGTCGCGGTCGGACGGGCGCGGCCGGTCCATCCCGCCCGGAACCGCGGACTCCGGCGCGGACGTGGACGCCGCCATCCGGCGGCTGGAGGCGCGCGCGGCGGTCCGCAGCTGATCCGGCCTGGCGCCGCCGGTCAGCGGACCGGCGGGGGCGCGGGCCTGAATTTTTCGATCGGGAGGAGGAACCCGGGATGTCGTTGATGCAACATATCGGTCGAGTGCGAGCGTTCGCGCCGCTGTTCGTCGTGGCCGGATGCGCCACCGCGGCGCCGGCTCCCCATCCCCCCGGCGGCCCGCAGTGGGGATACGAGGGAGCGACGGGCGCGGAACGCTGGGGCGGGCTGAGCGCGGAGTTCGCGGTCTGCGAGACGGGGACCACGCAGTCGCCCATCGACCTGGCGAACGCCACCCGCGCGGACCTTCCCGACCTGCGGTTCGACTACCGGCCGACGCCGCTGCACGTGGAGAACAGGGGGCACACGGTCCAGGTGGAGTACCAGCCCGGCAGCACCCTGATGGTGGGGGGCACGCCGTACGAGCTCCTGCAGTTCCACTTCCACACCCCGGCCGAGCACCGGCTGCAGGGGAGGGAGCTTCCCGCGGAGCTGCACCTGGTGCACCGGGGCGCGGACGGCGGGCTGGCGGTGGTGGGGGTGATGATCGAGCGCGGCGAACGGAACGCGGCGCTGGCCCCCGTGTGGGACCACCTTCCGCGCAACCGGGGGGAAGAGCGGCACGTGCCTACGGTCACCGTCCACGCCGAGGCGCTCCTTCCCGCGGGGCGCCAGCACTACCGCTATCCCGGATCGCTGACGACCCCGCCGTGCACCGAGGGCGTGCAGTGGCTGGTGCTCGACCAGCCGATCCAGATGTCCGCCGAGCAGATCGCTTCGCTGCGCGCGATCATCGGAACCAGCAACCGTCCGGTACAGCCGCTGGGCGCGCGGCAGCTGCTTCTGGGAACCTGACGCGGTGCCCGGCGCCGGCGGGATGAGAGAAGAACGCCCGGAGGATCGGGCTGAAAGACGCTCCGGGAAGGTTCGGAATGGCACGGGTCGCGAACGACGGCTTCGCGCCCGGCGCCGGGGGCGTGCAGTACCAAACCTGCAACGAGGGAGGAATCAATGGCCGACATCAACATCGAACGAAAGAAAGGCGCCCCGTGGATATGGTGGCTGCTGGGACTGCTCCTGCTGGCGCTGCTCATCTGGGGGATTTCCGAGCTGCTGGACGACGACGAACCCGAGGTGGCGGCCGTTCCCGCGGCCACGGTGCCGGTGGCGGAGCCGGTGGCGACCGCGGCGGCTCCCGCCGGGCTCACCATCGCCGAGGTGCTGGCCAACCCCGGCGCGTACGCGGGCCAGCCGTTCTCCACGGGGCAGGTGCAGGTGGCGCAGGTGGTCAGCGACCGTGGCTTCTGGATCGAATCCAACGGGCAGCGGCTGTTCGTGGTAAAGAACGAGAGCCCGGAGACGGGCGTGGCCGACGTGCAGGGCCCGCCGGACACGCGCGCCGCGCGCAACATCAACGCGGGCGAGACGGTGCAGATCAACGGCACCCTCTACACCACGCCCGACCAGCTCCAGCCGCCGCTGGACGAGCAGACGCGGCAGGCGCTGCAGGGGCAGCCGATCGTGCTGCAGGCGAACGTTTCGGAAATCCAGCACGTCGCGGCGCCCTGATCGGGCAGCCGGTCCGTAAACCAGCTGGCTGACGCAGACGGAGAGGCGCGGAGAGCGGGAAGTCATTCTCGTCTCCGCGCCTCCGGGTGTATCTCACTCTACCTGACTCGATCGCGCCTGCGCTGACACGGGTGGAACGGAAGGCGAAACCGTGTTTCCGAAAGGAGGCGTGCGCGATCAGCGCCGGTGCTGGATCTTCAGCGCCGATTCCGAGTCCCACGGTTCGCTGTGCAGTGACAGTTCTACTGCGGGTCTCACGCGGAGGGCGCGGAGGAACGCGGAGAACAGATGAGGATGGGTTTTCCGCCTCCTCCGCCCCTCGCGCCCGCTGCGTGAGACGCCGTTTCGGCCCCGAATGCACAAAAGAACCACGGCGGCGCTTCCGTCGGAATGACATTGCTGCGCAACTGCAACGAAATTTTCCGACGCCGCTGGGAGCCGGCGCCCGGTGTCATCACTCGATCACCTCCTTCCGGATCAGCCGTCGTCGGCCAGGGCGGCGCGGGCGGCGTGGTAGCCGCACATGCCGTGGACGCCGCCGCCCGGCGGGGTGGAAGCCGAGCAGAGGTACAGCCCCGGCACGGGCGTGGTGTACGGCTTAAGGCTGCGCACCGGGCGCAGGAACAGCTGCCCCAGGCTCGCCGCTCCGCCGTTGATGTCCCCGCCCACCAGGTTGGCGTCGCACCGCTCCAGCCGCGCCGGGTCCATCACGCTGCGCGCCAGCACGCGGTCGCGAAAGCCGGGCGCGAAGCGCTCCACCTGCGCCTCAATGCGCGCCGTCATGTCTTCCGCGGATCCGTTCGGCACGTGGCAGTACGCCCACGCCGTGTGCCGGCCCGCCGGCGCGCGGCTGGGATCGGCGAGCGTGGGCTGGGCCACGAGCACGAACGGGCGCTCCGCGTGCCCGCCCCCCCACACGTGCTCCTCCGCGTCCGCGATCTCCTCCATCGTCCCCCCCAGGTGCACCGTTCCCGCGCGCGCGCACTCCGCCGCGGTCCAGGGGATGGGCCCGTCCAGTGCCCAATCCACCTTGAAGGCGCCGGGCCCGTAGCGAAATCGCTCCAGCGCCCGCCGATAGCGCCCGGGGAGCCGGTCCCCCGCGACGCGCAGCACCTGCCGCGGCGTCAGGTCCAGGAAGGTGGCGCGCGCGCGGGGGAGCTCGTCCAGCGACCGCACCGGGGCGCCCGTCTCGATCTCCCCGCCCAGCGAACGGAGCAGCGACGCCATCGCCTCCGTCAGCCGGCCGGCGCCGCCGCGCGGGAAGGGCCATCCCACGGCGTGGCCGGCGGCGTTCAGCACCAGGCCGAACGAGGCGGTGGCCGGCGCGCGGTGCGAGAGCGCGGCGTGCGCGGCGCTCCCCGCCAGCAGCGCCCGCGCGCGCGGGCCGGAGAAGACGCCGTTCGTGAGCCCCCGCACCGAGCGGATGGCACGCAGCCCGAAGCGCGCCAGCAGCAGCGGGTGCCGGGGAATGCCCGGCGGGCCCAGGATGTCGCGGGCCAGCGCGTCCCACCGGGTGGAGAACGGCTCCAGCAGTCGCCGGTACGCGTCCCCGTCCGGGCCCAGGGTGGCGGCCGTGGCCGCGTACGACCGCTCGAGCAGGGCGGCGGTCCCGTCGTCGAACGGGTGCGCCAGGGGCGCGGGGGGATGCACCCACTCCAGCCCATGCTCGTGCAGCGGGAGCGCGCGAAGAAAGGGAGAGCCGACGGCCAGGGGATACACGCCGGAGAACGGGTCGTGCACGAACCCGGGAAGGGTGAGCTCCGCCGACCGCGCCGCTCCGCCCACGGTCTCGTTGGCCTCGCGCACCAGCACGGACCGGCCCGCGCGCGCCATCTCGATCGCGGCCGCCAGTCCGTTGGGGCCCGCCCCGACCACCACCGCGTCGTAGGCCGTCATTCGCCGCCTTCGTCGTCGTCGTCGTCGTCGCCGGGGCGCAGCGCCTCGTACGCCGCCGCGGTGGTCAGGCCGAACACGAGGGTGACCGCGACGGCGAACCCCGTCATCCGGCTGCTGCGCCGGCCGGGCGGGGGCACCGTCCCGGTCTGCACGGCGCCGCCCCAGGGGGGAAAGGTGATCGCGTAGATCAGGCCGCCCAGCAGCGCCCCGCCCAGCGGCGGCGGCACCGGCCACCGCTCGCGCACGGCTGCGTACGCCGTGCCCCAGAAGGCGCCATAGCCGAAGTGGAAGAGGGTGCCGGCCGTCCATGCCTCCGCGCGCGAGGCGTCGTGCCCCGCCTCCTCGGCCACGCGGTGCACCAGGCGCGGCGCCAGGTCCGAGTCTTCCCCGGGGGGAAGCAGCAGCCGCTCGTAGCTCTTGCCGACGGCCGCCTGCACCGCCGACGCCGCCATTCCGGCCGCGGCGCCCGCCGCCAGAGCCAAGGGGCGCATCGTCATCCTTTCTCCCGTGAACGTCCAGTGCCGGCGTAGGTGATTTTCGTACCGGCCCGCAACCTGCTCCAGTTTGCAGGGCACGTTCCGGTCCCGCCCGGCGCGGGGACAGGCGCGCGCCCCCCGTGCGCCGCTGTCCCCGCACCTTGCCGGCCATCGCATCTCCGAGCCGTCCCGCTTTCCGCGGCTCCAAGGCGCTGGCCGAAATTCGCGCGCTCCCCTCCGCCTGGCCGAAGGGGATGCGCTCGAAGCGTGCGGACCGCATCGCGCGCGCCCAAGCTCCGGACGGGGCATTCCGTTCACCCGAGCCACGACCGCCGTCCATGGAAAGCGACCTGCTCGACCCGTTCCACGTCCCGGAGGACCCCCAGCCACCACGCCAGGATTCGGCGGACCGGCACCGGTTCCTGCTGCGCGCCGCTGACCTGTTCGCCTCGTCCCTCGAGTTCGAGGATCGCATCCGCAACCTGGCGCGCCTGGCCGTCCCGGTGCTGGGGGACGTGTGCGTGGTGGACCTGGTGGAGGAAGACGGCAGCATCCGCCGGGTGGCGGCCGCCCACGCGCACCCCGAGATGGAAGGTGCCGCGCAGGAGCTGCTGCGCTTTCCGCCGCGTCCGGGAGCGTCGTCGGGGGTGGGGCAGGCGCTGGAGAGCGGCCGGGCCGTGCTGTGCAACGCGGTGAGCGAGGAGATGGCGGACGCGGCGGCGGTGGATGCCGATCACCGCGCGGTCATCCGGCGCCTGGGCGTGCGGGCGTTACTGGTGGTGCCGCTGGTGGCGCGCGGGCACACCCTGGGCGCCATCACCGTGGGCGCGTGCGCGCCCGGCCGGCGGTACCAGGATGGCGACCGCGAGCTGGCGGAGGACCTGGCCAACCGCGCGGCCCTGGCGCTGGACAACGCGCGGCTGTACCGGCAGGCGTGCCGGGCCCTGCGCGCTCGCGAAGAGGTGCTGGCGGTCGTCTCGCACGAGCTGCGCAACCCGCTCGACGCGGCGCGGCTGCTGATCACGGAGGTGCTGCGGCGCTCGCACCCGCAGGACGAGCCCCCCCGCGACCGGCAGCGCTTCGAGACGCTGGACCGGCTGAACCACCAGGTGGCGCGGCTGGTGGAGGACCTGCTCGACGGAAGCATCCGCGCGGAGTCGGAGCCGGGCCGCGGCGCCACCTTCTCGTTCCCCCTCCCCGTCGGCGAGGGCGAGGCGGGGGAACCCGCGGATCCGCACGCCGGCGGCGAGGTCTTGCGCCTGCCGCCCTCCAGCCCCGCGCCCCACCCCCCGTCCGCGTCCCGCACGGACGCCGACCGCGCCGGCGCCCAGGCCCGCCGCGCGCGGCTGCTGCGGGAGATGCAGCGGGTGCGCGTGAGCGGCGCGGAGGGGCGGGACGCCGAGGATCTGCTGCACGAGGTGGTCGCCTCCGCCGTTCACCTGGGGCGGCTGCAGGCCATGGACCGCCTTCCCAGCATCCGCGCCGCCGCCACCGCGCTGGGGCTGGAGAAGCACGCGATGGTGCGGGCCTACGACGCGCTGGAGGCCGCGGAGCTGGTGGAGAAGCGGGAGCGCTCGGGCGTGTTCGTGCGCGCGCTGCAGGGGGTGCGCGACGAGCCGCTGGGCGAGACGGCGCACTGGCTGGCCGAGGTGCTTTCGCAGGCGTGCGACCACCAGATCCGCATCCCCTACCTGCCGGACCTGGTGCGCCGCTCCACCTCCGCCACGCGCCTGCGGTGCGCCTGCGTGGAGTCCGACGCCGACAGCCGGATCGAGCTGTGCCGCGAAACGGCCCACCAGTTCGGGCTGGATTCGGCCGACGTGTCTCCGGACGCGCTGCCCGCGCGGCCGGGCGCGCCAGATGCGGAGCTCGCCGCCGCCGTCCGTGACGCCGACGTGCTGATCACCACCGCGTTCCACGCCCACGTGGTGCGGCCGGTCGCGCGCCGGCTGGGCAAGCCGCTGGTGGTGGCGCGGCTGCAGCCGGAGCGGGTGCGTGCGATCGAGGAGCACCTGCGTTCGCATCCGCTGTCGGTGGTCTGCACTGATCCTGCGTACGGCGAGCGGATGCGCCGGATGTTCGGCGGCGCCCGGCCGGACCGGGTGCGGGTGGTGGATGCGGCCGATGCCGATGCGCTCGCGGCGCTGGACCCCGCCGTCCCCGTGCTGATGACGCGGGCCGCCCGGGGCCGGCCGGGGACGGAGAACCTGCGCCTGGTGGTCCCTTCCTCCCCCGTGTTCTCGCCGGACTTCGCACGGACGCTGTCGTCGCTCATCATCCGGCTGAACGTGGAGCTGGGGCGCGTCGGTGGGCGGAGCAGGGTGAGCGGCTGAAGCCGCCGCAACAATGGCGGAAAGCCTCGCAAACAGCGTGAGGCTTCAACTGCTCGAACAGCACGGCTCATCGCCCGACGCCGACGGGGCGCGCGGTAGCGAACTCCCAGCCGGAGCGAATGAATTCGCCGCTGGAAGTTCGCGATGTCCGCCTTCGCGGACCGCTCGTGCCGCACGCCAGGTGAGTGCACGCGGGCGGCCCCCTCGCCGTTGAAGCCCCGCGCAGTTTGCGGGGCTTTCCGCAGTCGTTGCGGCGGCTTTAGCCGCTCCGGCGCCAGCGTCGCCCTGGTGGACCAGAGCCCGGCCCTCCGCCGTAGCGATCGCCGCCTCCCAGCCGGAGCAAATGAATTCGCCGCTGGAAGTTCGCGATGTCCGCCTTCGCGGACCGCTCGTGCCG
>JAHWJJ010000220.1 GCA_019348475.1 Gemmatimonadota bacterium
GCCGTCCACCTCAAGGTGCGGCGTCGCCACGTTGCCGCGGGCGTCCAGGCCGCGGAAGCCGGTCAGCGTTTCGCGCATTCCCAGCGGCTCCAGGATGCGGCGCCGCACGAACTCGCTCCAGGGCATCCCCGACGCCGACTGCACCACCAGCCCGGCCACCATGTACGCGTTGTTGTTGTACATGTAGCGCGACCGCGGCGCGGCGAACGGCCGCACGAAGCGCATGCGGCGCAGGATCTCTTCGCTGCTGCTCCCCGACGCGTACCACAGGAAGTCCAGGGTGGGCAGCCCCGTCCGGTGCGTCAGCAGGTCGCGGACCGTCAGCTCGCTGCCCAGGCCGGGGTTGGCCAGCTGAAAGCCGGGAACGTGCAGGGAGACGGGATCATCCCAGCGCACCTTTCCCTCGTCCACCAGCATGGCGATGGCCGTCGCCGTGAACGCCTTGGTGGTGGATGCGATGGCGAACGACGTGTGCGCGTCCACCGGCTCGTCGCGCCCCACGGTCCGCGTGCCGAATCCGCGCATCATCACCACGGAATCGTCCTTCACCACCGCCAGCGCCAGCCCCGGGACACTCCAGTCGCGCATCCCCTGCTGCACGTAGGCGGCGAGCCCGTCCAGCGGCCCCTGCTGCGCCTCCGCGGGCACCGCCGCCGCCGTGGGGACGGCGATCAGCGCGGCCACGAGCGCCCGCCGCAGGTGGCCAGAGGTGGATGACGACGGAACGCGTTGCGGATGAGTCATGTGCATGCGCGTGCGGGGGTTCGGATAGCGCGTGGAAACCGGTGAAGCGTGGATGCAGAAGAGTGTAGGCGCGACCGTGCGCCCCGGCAATCCCGCGGCGGCGGCCTCACCAGAGGGTGGAGAGGCAGGTGAGCGATCCGTCGCCCTTCTGGAACTCCGAGATCTCCAGCGGCACCACCCGCACCCCGTGCCGCTCCGCGAAGGCGCGCAGGCGCGGTTCGGTGCGTGGGTTCCCCGCCACCACGAGCAGGTCGCCGTTCACGCGCAAGCAGTTGGCCGCCACCGGCTCCGCCGCGTCGGTGTGGATCACCTGGTCCACCTGGAACGCCTTCACCCCGGCGAAGTCGGGGACGGCCAGCAGCGTGCCGTTGCCCAGGTAGCTGGCCGCCGTCTTCAGGTGCAGGTAGTTGGGAACCCGGACGGCGACCACGCGCCGCCCCGCGGGGGCCAGGAAGTCGCGCAGCGCATCCGCCCCCCGCGCGTTGGTTCGCGCCGTCAGCCCCACGTAGGTGGTGTCTTCCACGTGCAGCACGTCCCCGCCCTCCAGCCGTGCGCCGCCGTCGAGCGCCACCGTCTCGTGCCATTCGCGGAGCGCCGCCTGCACCGGGGGCGGCTCACCCTCGCGGTGCGCCGCCAGCCGGCCGATCAGCGCCCGCGGGGGCACCACCACGGCGGGATCTTCCACGAACACGCAGTCGGGCCACGCTTCATCCGCATCCAGCAGGTGCACCCGCACGCCCGCCGCACGCAGCGCGTCCGCGTACGCCGCGTGCTGCGCCCTCGCCGTCTGGAGGTCGATGGCGATGCCCCTCGCCCCGTAGAAGGGCTCGTACGAATCCGGAACCCGCCGCATCAACGCCGTCGTCAGCTCGCGCACCTGTCGCACCTCGTGCTCCGGGGATACCTTCGGCTCGCCGGCCAAGATGCGGCCCCGGCCGGGGAGCGGCAACGCTCGCCGGCGGCATCCCTCTCCCATTCCGATGCTCGCGGACGTGACCACTCTAGACGCCACCGTCGTGCAGCTCCACACCCGGATGCTGAACGACCAGCCGCGCACCCAGCGGTTCCTTTCCGCCATTGAACAGGTGGTGCGCCCGGGCGACGTGGTGGTGGACCTTGGCACCGGCACCGGCATCCTGGCCATGGCCGCCGCGCGCGCCGGGGCGCGGAAGGTGTACGCCATCGAAGCCGGCCCCGTGGGCGCGGTGGCGCAGAAGCTGTTCGCCGCCAACGGGCTGGCCGACCGCATCCAGCTGGTGGCCGGGTACTCCACCGAAATCGACCTTCCCGAGCGGGCCGACGTGCTGGTGACGGAGACCTTCGGCAACAGCCCGCTCTCCGAAGAGGTGCTGGAGATCGTGGTGGACGCGCGCCGCAGGCTGCTGAAGCCGGACGCGCGCGTGGTCCCCGGCTCCGTGCGCGTGTTCGGCACCCCGGTGGTGGTGCCCGCCGAGGAGCTGAGCCAGTTCGTCTTCACCCCCGAGTGCCTGGAGCAGTGGCGGCGCTGGTACGGCGTCGACTTCACCCCGCTGGGCTCGGTGGACCGCAACGCGCTGCTGACGCACTGGCTGGACCGCGCGAAGGTGGCGGACTGGCAGCCGCTGGCCCCTACGGCGCCGCTCATCGACATCGACCTGACCGCGCTGGACGATGCCCGCGTGCACGGCACCGCCGACGTCACCGCGCGCGACGAGGGCGTGCTCAGCGGCATCGCCGTGCACTTCGACCTGCACCTGAGCCCCTCCGTCGCCCACTCCACCGATCCCCGCCAGTCCGGGCCGGACAACCACTGGCTCGTGCCCATCTACTTCTTCGTCGAGCCCATGGACGTGCGCCGCGGAGACGTGCTGCGCATCAGCTACAGCTACGACCCCGCGGACAAGGAAGAGTGGATCGACGTGCGGCTGGCCTCCTGATCGTCTGCTCCCGACGACCGCAGCCCAGATCCGCTCCGGGACGCGCCCTTCGGCCGCCGGGGCGTGGATGGAGAGCTCAACAGCCCCTGCCGCACCTCTCGAGCAGATCTTCCGAGCAGTCGGCGTGAAACGTCGCACCCGCGTTGTTCACCTCGCTCGCGATCGCGGGAACGGCCATGATGCGGCTGTCCGGGTAGAAGACGACAGTAGGCTTGCGGATGACTGGATGGGTCGTTGTTGTTGTACTGGTCCGTAGCACGCGACGGACGGAGGGCGGTGCGGTTTGGATGCGGTTCATGGGGGAAGCTCGGAGCGAGGCGGGTGGATGGATTCTGAAGAAGATCGTCCGCGCGGCGGGTGGTTCCGCAATCACCCCCGGCAGCCGGGGGCGGGAGGCGCGGTTCGTCACGGCGGAGTCGAGCGACAGCTGAAATCCCCCGGTTCCGCGCCGGGCGAATGGACGATTTCGCTGCAACAGACACACGAAGCCCGCCTGTGCGTGCCGTCCGGCGCGGGAAACTGACCACGCGGCGAGGGCGACATTCGCCCACAGGTCCGGCGCCTGTGGCACCTAGGTAGCCTCACGCCCGCGCGCCGCCGCCAGCCGCTCCTCCACCATTCGGTCCGCCGCCTCGTGGGGCAGGATGCCGGCAGCTTCCGCGCGGCGGAGCAGGTCCAGCACGGTTCCGTGGATGGCGTCCACGCGCGCGGCGGCCTCCCCGGGCGGCCAGCCGTTCATGTCGGCGTAGCCGGTGATCACGCCGCCCGCGTTGGCGACGTAGTCGGGCACGTACACGATGCCGCGCTCCGCCAGCCGCGCCCCGTCTTCATCCGCCCGCAGCTGGTTGTTGGCACCGCCCGCCACGACGGACGCGCGCAGGCGGGGAATGGTTTCCGCGTTCAGGATGCCGCCCAGCGCGCACGGGGCGAATACGTCCGCCTCCACCTCGTAGATGGCCTCGGCGGCCGCCACGCGCGCGCCGTGCTCCGCCGCCACCGCCTCCGCCCGGGCCGCGTCCACGTCCGAGACCACCACCTCCGCACCGGCCCGGCGCAGCAGGCGCACGAGCGCGCGGCCCACGTTGCCGCATCCCTGCACCGCGATCCCCCTCCCCCGCAGCGCGTCCGCGCCAAAGCGGTGCCGCACCGCCGCCTGAATGGCGCGGAACACCCCGCGCGCGGTGTGCGGCGAGGGGTCGCCGATCCCCGCGGTGACGCCCGCCACGTACGGCGTCACGGTGCTCATCACGTCCATGTCCGCCGGCGTGGTGCCCACGTCCTCCGCCGTGACGTATCGCCCGCCGAGCATCTGCACCACCCGCGCGTGCGCGCGGAACAGCGCCGCGCGGTCCGTGATGCGCTCCGGCGCCAGGATCACGGACTTGCC
Source organism: Gemmatimonadota bacterium (assembly GCA_019348475.1). Lineage (GTDB taxonomy): Bacteria > Gemmatimonadota > Gemmatimonadetes > Longimicrobiales > Longimicrobiaceae > Longimicrobium. Next base: position 4,048 of record JAHWJJ010000220.1, read on the forward strand.
GCCTCCCGCGTGTAGCCCCGCCAGCGCGTTCTTGTACGTCATCCCCCGCGACAGGCGCAGCACGTCGTGCATCGCCTCCGCCTCGCCGGCGTAGCGCCACAGCCGCGTGCCCCCCAGGGCCGTCCCCAGCGCCGTGTTGTGGACGGCGACGACGCCGTGGTATCCGTCTTCCCGCGCCACCAGCACCCGCTCCCAGCCGGGCACCGCCACCTCGCGAACGTCCATCCCCCCTCGGTCCACCTGAAGTGAGCCCCACCGACGCGACGGATGACGCCGCGTTCCTTGACAAGTTTGGCGGCTGCGCGCGCTCCGGCAAGCGGCCGGCCCCGCGCTCCACCTCCCGTCCTCGGATGTGATAGCGAGCATCCGCCGCGGCGGGCCGCTCCGCCCGCGTGTACCCATCCCTCGCGGCCTCGGTGCTCGCCCCGTCCAAGCTCACGGGCCGGGGAGCCTGATTATCCGCGGTGGCAATCCCTTTTGCCTGGTCTTCGCCGCCTGTGAGGGCGAGGCCGCCCGGGCGCGCCGTCGCAGGCGACACGCCTCGCCGAATCGGCGCCACCATACCGGCGGCGGCCGCCGTGCCATCCTCACGGAAGCGGTGCCACGCCCCGCGCCCTCGCCCACTGCATCGCGCCGTCCCCCGCCTCTCGAAGGCTGCTGCCGAACTCCAGCACGGCCTCGGCGACGAGCAGGTCCATCGCCAGTTCGTCCTCCGGTGCGTAGCGGGCCAGCTTTATCGACGAGTTGGCGACCGCTTCTAGCGCGCCGAACCTGTCCTTCAGGATCTCCAGGAGCCGCATCGGCGAGGGTGGGGGCTGCTGTTCCATGCGCACCTCCATCTCTTGACCCGCGCCGCCGAGCAGGGCGCTGGGCTGAGCTATGGCGTGCTCCGTGCTTGGGCTATGGGGCGGAGGACGCCCACGCCGGAAAACCTCTCGCGTATCGCTGACGGGTTTAGCGCCGAGTTGAACGGCTTCACGCCATCATCGCGGAATTACGACGAGCGGCTGGGGAGCAGTCCGACGACGATCAGCGTGGGTGATTTGAGGCACCCAATCGCGCTGCGGTCCCATATCCGTGACCTTTGCGTCGTAGACCGCGCCGTGCATTCCGCGGGATCAGAACACCCGGTGCCTTGATTGATGGACGTCCAATCTGAACTGAAGAACCTTGAGAGCTCGCTTCGCGACTTCATCGAGTACACGTTGAGTCGGCGCTATGGCAACGGATGGGTGAGTGCCATGAAAGTCTCAGAAGATCGAATGCCGACTCAGGCGGGTTAGAGAGGCAGCGCGTGCCCCCTACAGATGCCGGCAGACACTTTCAGAACAGGGCGAGTGTGTAATATGACTACAATGAGCACATTCGATGTCACGGACGCATTATTGCAGCAGTACGCGAAGACCTATCCAGCAGACCTGAAACGTCGCCCTGAGGAGCCGCCGTCAGACCTACACCCTCAAGCTGCGACGATGTTCGTCAAGATGGCAGCACACGCTGTACATCATATTAGTGAGGGCAGCACCGATTACGAGGATTACACGATACCGGTAACGGGGTTGGTGCTCGCCAACTGTCTAGTGGCGTGCGAAGAAGCGACCAGCACACCTTCGTTTGCAGACCCACCCAAGCCAGACGCGTGGGTGCGGGCCGCTTTTATGCGGCAGCTGATGGATGAGCTAAATCGTGAACAGGCGGCGCGAGTACGGCATGGTATCTGGCGCTGCTGGTACGACCCGCAGGCCGACCAGTTTCTCCACCGGCTTACTCGGCGCCGTCGCCGCTCTGCACTCGTGTTGCTGGATAACATCGCCCAACCGGCCCTACTTCAGAACCTACTGGGACACCCGCTCCAAGACCTCTCGCTCGATGAGCTTTACCATGCGCTGGCTGGAAGCCCAGAGATGCTGTATTTCCTCACCCGCACAGACCCTACCGGCTGGGCTAAATTCGAATCCGCGGGTGGCGTCAATGCCGAAGAACTGGCAGCGTTGGCCGGCTTCCTTGTGTTTCTCTCATTCGCCGCGGACACCGTTGGGCACTCCTACTGGTACGAAGAGCCTTTTCTCGCGAGCCTGTGGAGCATCTACACCCAAGCATATCCGCAGTACGATTCCATAAGCAGCGACTCGTTGGTCGAAGCAGTGCGTAGGTTCAGCATGGCGCCGTCGGAGGCCGCGCGCTATTTGATCCATCCCCCGTTCTTTAGGTTGCATGGAAAGTACCTCCGTAACCCTTGCTTTCTAGGGGCACACAACCTACTCGGCGGGTTGCTGATCATCGCGATCCGGAAGCACGAGCGCGCATGGAATAACACACTGGGCTCATCGCTTGCTCGAGCGGCGGATACTCTAGCTTCCATGCTGCCGCAAACGGGCCGACTGAAGGTAGCCGCACGGCGCAACCACCAAAGCGGGGACGTGGACCTTGCTCTGTATGATGTACAATCGCGGGAGTTGCTCATCTGTGAGGTGAAAACGGTGTTCGACAAACACCGCACCGACAGCCTGATGCACCGCTTTGAGGAGGCAAAGGTAAACGTTTCCAAGGCGGCTTCGCAGTTGCGCTCATCGGAGCAGGCGATTGCGAGCGGGCATCTCTCAATGAGGCAGCTTTTCGGGATTGATGAACTCCGACCAGATCGCGTGCACCTCGCGCTACTTACGTGGCTTGATCCTATCGACATGACGATAGGCACACCCGACGAGGACATCCTGAGCCTAAACTTCGCCACGTTCCTTTGGCTGGCACACGCATCTGCAGGGGACGTTCAGATGCTTGCCACCTCAATCCGAGAGTTGCGAAACCTGTGGGCTGTGGCGCTAACTCGTCCCCTAGACCTCGACCAGCCAGAAGTGAAAGCAAATCTTGAGGTACAGAGCGGTCTACTGGACGCCCGCACAAGTCTGGCAACATTGCCCCTGTCAGCCCTGAGCCGCGAGATCATTGAATCTATCTCTACAGTCGACGATGTCTCACTAGATGGTGAAGCGCCTGCGTGGATTTCCTATCTTGATGATACGCGTCGCGCCCTGGAGCAACTCGCACGGTCCTGACTTCGCGCATTCGTTCCATGTACAATCGTGGAGCCTCTCGCGCTTCTTCCTCGCCGCCGACCTATCGTATGTAGGCGACGAACTCGCGTCCATGTTCTCAGCATTGCTCCCGTGCGGCGCAGCGCGTTCGCGCCCTGATCCTGAGACGTTGGGCCGCTGGACAGACATCCCATCATCCGCAGGTGATCCTCCCGCGGCTCCACGCTCGCTGGATAGTCCCCGCCCTCCCCCAACCCCGACCCCCGCGCTCACAGACTCAACCAGTAGTTCACCTTCAGGATCAGGACGTTGTCCGGCTGCTGGTCCAGAAGCCGGCCGAACTCCTGCCTCAGTCCAAAGTCGGAGGCCGCCCGATCCTCGAAGTACCGCCGCTGCTGCCACACGAGGAAGAGCG
>JAHWJJ010000221.1 GCA_019348475.1 Gemmatimonadota bacterium
GGGTCCACGCGAATTCCCATGCGCCCGCCGGCGGGGGTGAACTTGGCCGCGTTGGCCAGCAGGTTCAGCAGGATCTGCTGCAGCCGCTCGGCGTCCGCGCGCGCGATGAGGTCGGGGGCGCAGGCGCACCTTTCCACCGTGATCCCGCGGGCGCTGGCCTGCGGCAGCACCATGGCCTCCGCGGCGCCCACGGCCTCCGCCAGGTTCACGTCCGCCACCTCGTAGGTGACCGCCCCCGCCTCCATGCGGGCGTAGCTCAGCACCTCGTTGATCAGCCGCAGCAGGTGCCGCTGGCTCTGCTGAATGCGGTTCAGGTCCTGCCGCTGCGCGTCGTTCACGGGGCCGCGCACCCCCAGCTCCACCAGCTCCGCGTACCCGCCGATGGCGTTCAGCGGCGTGCGCAGCTCGTGGCTCATCACGGCGAGAAAGTCGCTCTTGGCGCGGTTGGCGGCCTCGGCCTCTTCCTTGGCGCGGCGCAGCGCCTCTTCCACCTCCTTGCGCTCGGTGATGTCCTGCCCGCTGCCGACCATGCGCACCGGCCGGCCGCTCTCGTCGCGCAGCACCCGGCCGCGGCCGTGCAGCGCGCGCACCGTGCCGTCGGGGCGCACGATGCGGTGGTCGGTGGCGAACGCCTCGCCCCCCGCCAGCGCGTCCCGCACCACGTCCTGCACCATCTCGCGGTCGTCGGGGTGCACCAGGCCGGAAAAGCGGTCGAAGTCCATGGGGCCGGCGCGCGGGTCCACGCCGTAGACGGCGTACAGCTCGTCACTCCACCAGAGCGCGCCCGTGTCCAGGTTCCACTCCCAGCTGCCGATGTGGGCGATGCGCTCCGTCTCGCGCAGCAGCGTCTCGCTACGCCGGCGCTCCTCTTCCGCCCGCACCCGCTCCGTGACGTCCACGTTCACGCCGACCATGCGCAGCGGCGCGCCGTCGTCGCCGTAGAGGAACTGGGCCCTTCCCTCGATGCTGCGCACCTCGCCGTCGGGGCGGCGGATGCGAAACGCGAAGTCCATCTCCCGCTCGCCGCGGGCCATGGCCTGCGCCATCTCGTCCCGCATCCGCGGCAGGTCCTCGGGATGCACGAAGGTGCTCCACGCCTGGATGGTGCCGCCGAACGTACCCGGCTGCAGCCCGAACAGCCGCTCCTCCTCCTCGGTCCAGGTGATCCGCCCGCTGGGCACGTGCCAGTCGAAGGTGCCGATGTGCGCGGCGCGCTGGGCCAGCCGCAGCCGCTCTTCCCACTCGCGCAGCGCGGCTTCGGACTCCTTCTGCTCGGTCAGGTCCAGGTGGGCGAGCACCACCTGCGTCAGCGTTCCCGCCCGGTCGCGCACGGGGTATACGTACGCCTGGGTCCACCGCACGCGGCCCACCCCGTCCGTCGCCAGGCGCGAGATGTCGTAGCGCACGGGCGGCGTGACCACCGTCTCGCCCTGGAAGGCGCGGCGGATGAAGGGGAGCGCCCCCTGCCGCTCCAGCTCGGGGTCCGTGAGCACGCAATAATCCGGGGGCGCCGTGTCCAGGCTGACGCCCCACAGCCGCTCGAACGCCGGGTTCACGGCCAGCAGCCGCCCCGCGGGGTCGTAGATGACGGTGCTGAACGGCGACTGCGTGAACAGCGCCTCCGCCAGCGCCCCGTCCACCCCGGCGGGCGGTACCGGCGCCGACGCGGCGGAGAAGTCGGCGAGGGGGATGCCCGATGCGTCGACAGGACGGTGGAGGGTCATGCGAGTCCTGCACTGCGGCGAGTGGAAGGCGCCGGCGGAGGGGACGAGCGATGTGCGGCCAGCGCTGGCGGAGGATCGGGCGTTCGCGGATCGACGCAAGGTAAACCGTTGCGCCGCCGGGGACAACGTGGTGGGCAGCGCCCCGTCACCGCACGGTGCGGTCCGCGTCCGCCGGCGCCTGGCCGGGGCCGGTTCAGGCCGGGTCGGGCGGGGCCACGGGGCCGCCGGGCTCCAGGTCCTTTTCCTCCACCACCACCGTGGGGCGGCGGCTGCGGAAGTAGCGGACGGCCTCGATCCCCAGGCCGCAGATCACCGCCCACGCGGCGCCCATCACGAACCCCGCCAGCACGTCCGAGGGATAGTGCACGCCCAGGTACAGCCGCGACCAGCCGATCAGCAGGATCACCAGGATGGCCAGCGCCCAGGTGATCCGCCGCAGGAATCGCGTGGGCGCCAGCCGCGCGATGAGGAACGCCAGCGTGCCGTAGACCACGATGGAGGTCATCGCGTGGCCGGAGGGGAACGAGGCCAGCCCCACGTGCTCCGTGCGCCAGGGAAACACGTCCGGACGCGGCCGGTCGAACGCCACTTTCAGGGCGGTGTTCACGAACCCGGCGCCCACCATGGACACCCACAGCAGCGCCGCGGAGTAGTGGTGCCGGCTGTGCCACAGGAAGACGCTGGCGATCAGCACCACCATCCACACCACCACGCGCGCGCCCAGCGCCGTCACCTCCAGCGCCACCGCGTCCAGCCAGGGCGCCCCCATGCGCTCCATCATCCGCAGGATGGACTCGTCCGCGTGCAGGGTGTCGCCCGCCATCACCCGCTCGGCCAGGGTGGCGAACCCCACCGCCGCGACCATCACCACCACCAAGCCGATGATGAGAAAGGCGCCCACGGCGCGGTAGAAGCCCTGCACGTGCGCGCCGATCCACCGCAGCAGGCGGTAGAGCAGGTCGTACAGCGGGCGCAGCGGACCTCCGCGGGGAACGGTCCGGCGGTCGTAGGCGGGTGACTGGGGTCCCGTGCTCATGCCGCGCGCTCCGCGCACGCTCCATGCCGCACTTGCGGGCGGGCCGGTGGGGGCGGTACGCTCCCGCGCATGATCCGGCTAGAGAAGGTGGTCAAGGAATACGGCGGACCGCTGGCGCGCCTGCGCGGCGAGCGGGTACGCGCGCTGGACGGCGTTACGCTGCAGGTGCCCGCCGGCGCCGCCGTCGGCCTGGTGGGGCCCAACGGCGCGGGAAAGAGCACGCTCATCCGCCTGCTGCTGGGGTACCTGGGCCCCACGCGCGGCGGGGTGCAGGTGGGCGGCATGCTGCCGCGCGACTACGCGGAACGCCGCGGCGTGGCGTACGTGCCGGAGCGCGTCTCCCTTCCCCCGGCGTGGACGGTGGGCGGCGCGCTGCACGCCTTTGCCGCCCTGGGCGAGGTGGACCGCCCCGCGGAGCGCATCCAGCGGGTGCTGCGCAAGCTGGGGCTGGCGGAGATCGCCGGGCGGCGCGTGGCCGCGCTCAGCAAGGGAAACCTGCAGCGCCTGGCCATCGCGCAGGCGCTGCTGGCGGACCGCAAGGTGATGGTGATGGACGAGGGGACCGACGGGCTGGACCCCGAGTGGGTGGCCCGCGTGCGCGAGATGCTGGACGAATGGCGCCACGCGGACCCGGAGCGCGTGCTGGTCTACGCCTCGCACGACCTGGACGAGGTGGAGCGCGTGGCGGACCAGGCGGTGGTCCTTTCCGAGGGCCGCGTGCGCGAGGTGGTGGAGCTGCGCGGCGAAGGCCCCGGGACCGCGTACCGGCTGGAGGTGGAGGGGCCGGATTCCGCGCGCCGCGTGGCGGACGCCTTTCCCGGCGCGCTGCCGGTGCCCGGCGCGGGGCACGCTTTCCGGGTGCAGGCGGCCAACCCGCGCGACCTCACGCGCCGGCTGGGGACGCTGGTGCAGGCGGGGGCCGTGCTCCGCTCGGTGGCGCCGGAGGCCGGCTCCCTGCGCGAGCGCTACCACCAGGGGCTGGCACGGCGGACGGAGGCCGCCTCGCGGATCGGGGACGCCGTGGACGCCGCATCCGCTTCGGCCGCGGAGCGGGAGGAGGGCGCGTGATCCCCATCCTGCTGCGCGGGCTGCTGCCGCGCGTGCTCCTGGTGGCGCTGCTGTGCGTCGCCTTCTTTTTCCTGGAGCCGGGCTTCCACACCCACGAGGGCGGCGCGTCGGAGGAGTTCCACCTGGACCTGGGATACATGGGGCTGGCCGCCACCCTGGCCAACCTGGCCGGCCTGTCGATGCTGGTGCTGCTGGGCGGATTCGTCTCCAACGACCGACGGCAGGGGTACTACCGCCTCTACTTCTCGCACCCCACCCGTCCCGTCGCCTTCTACGGCGTGCGCTGGGCGCTGGGGCTGCTGCTGGCCATGGCGGCGGCGGCCGTGTTCCTGGTGCTGGGGCAGGTGGTGGCGTGGGGGCGGTTCGAGGGGGGCTGGAGCGGGCTGTACCTGGCGCTGCTGGCCGCCATCGCGTACGGGGGGATGATCGCCTTCCTCTCCGTCGCCCTGGCGCGCGGCGACACGTGGGTGGCGCTGGTGCTCTTTCTGTTCAACATCTTCTGGCTGCAGGCGACCTCACTGGGCCTGCAGCCGCTGCCGCCGCTGCTGAACGACCTCGTCTCCATCCTGCTCCCCCCGCGGCTCGCCCTTTCGGACGTGTACGACGGCCTTCTGCGCGGCGAGATCGTCTGGGGCGCCAGCGCGTTCGCCGCCGGCTACGGCGTGTTCTGGCTGCTGATGGCCGGCCTGCTCCTCCGGCTGCGCGACTGGCCGTGACGGCGGATTGAGCAAAGATCTCCGGCAACTCGGCCGGCCGACGGTCTGGCAGGCCGCAGCGAGACGCGGAAAGTGCCTGAGGAGTTCTCCGCCACCCGGCCGCCATGGCGACCAGCCCGTTGTCGGCCTGCATCCCACCGACCGAGTGCTTCAGGCGTGCACGGAGGGAGTGCTGGCGAATGGACGGGGGTCAGGGAGCAGGCCACGCACCGGCCGGCCGCGGGAGACGCCGAGCAGGTGCCGGAGCGCCACCGCGACCATCAGGCAGCGGAGGACGGCCTTGAGCGTCTGCACGTGCAAGGGACGGGGCGCCCACTGTCCCGCCACCCCGAGGTGCGCCTCGGCCGCGAACAGCAGAACGCTGAGCGCCAGAATGAATCCGTTCAGCGCCAGCGAAAGCCACAGCGCGCGGTCGATGCCCCCGCTGGCGATCCCCACCGCCAGCACGGCCATGAAGGCGACCATCTCCAGAACGTCGAAGACCGCGACGGCGGAATAGTGCGTGAAGTTGGTGAAGTCTGGCTCCCACCAGCCCACCAGCCCACCCAGCACCATTCCGCCGAGTACGCCCGCCATGGCTGTTCGGAGCGGCGGCGGCTCGGCGCCAACCGCCGTTCGGCGGTACAGAACCAGCGCCAGCACCACGCAGAACGCCGTCAGCGCGAACGTTCGGCTGTGATTGAGGACGGGGTGCCACCAGAGGACCAGCGCCCAGGGCCTGGACGTGGGCCCACCCAGAAACCCGATGATCGAGAACACGTCGTGGAAAAGCGAGTTGAGCCCCGTCGCCAGGAACGTGCAGCCCGTCAGTGCCCACGCATACGCGTACCGCCGCTCAGGGCGCGGGATGGCCCGGGCGATGAGCAACGCCAGCACCGCGAAGGCCAGCATGGCGAGCGACATGGCGCACTGGGCGGCGAGAACGCGCATGGTGGTCCGGGTCAGTGCGTCAGGTGCCGCAGTTGGGCGGGCACAGCTTGGCGTCGTTCTCGACCGTGAATACCGTGTCCGTCTCGGTGGTCGTGTCCTTCTTGGTGGGGTCGTGCTCGTCCTTGTACAGCTCGATCGTGATCTTCTTCACGCTGTGCGCGGCATCGTTCAGCGTTAAGGTGATGTCCTTCTTCCCCTTCTTCGCCTTCAGCCGGATGGTGTGCTTCTTGGGGACTGGCTTGCCGTTGAGCTGATGCGTCCCGGCCTGCTGGTAGAGTCCGTGCGCCACGCCGTTCTTCGTCACCGTGCAGGCGCTGGCGAACGCCGGGTGCACAGTGAGTTCGTAATCGGCGTCGCCGTTCAACACCTTGTGGACCTCGCCGTCGAGGACGAGGGTGGTGGAGCCTCCCTGCGCCGTGCCGGCCGGGATCGCGGTGAGCTCGTCTGCCATTGCTGCCTCTGTGTTGTGAGTGAGATGAAGGGGGGGAACCAGGAGGGGACTGCTCCGGAACAAATTGCACCATGGGGGACGATGGGGCAAGTCCAACTGCTGATTGCTGCTACATGAGCCTCGCTCAGCCGTGCGCAGGGCGCCGCAGCGCGTGCAGCCCCTCGAAAGGCGCGGGGACGCGCCGGCCGCCGGCCGCCAGCTGCAGCCGCCGCGCGGCGAGCGCCACCATGCACGCCGTGAGCACAGTGCCCACCCAGTAGAAGACCGTGAAGTACGTGGCCGCGTACGTCATCGTCCACGCCGCCATCACCGCCAGAAAGCTGACGGCGATGGTTTCCTTGAGCATGTAGACGGCCAGCGCCATCCACAGCAGCCGGTCCAGCCCGTCGTTGTACACGGCGGCGAACAGGGCCGCCATCAGCACCACCGCGGTGAGCGCGGTGACCAGCGCCAGCTGAGTGAGGAACGCGTACGCGCTGGGATACGGCAGCAGCCGCGCACTCAACGTGGCCGCGAGGGCGGTCGCCAGCAGCACCGCAGGGGATGCGGCCGCCACTTGCGCGGCGCGCCGCCGCCGGGACACCAGCAGCAACAGCAGCAGCACGCCGAACACGACGCTCACCACGCCGCGGCCCAGGTTGGCCGCCGGAGACCACGCGTACACAAGGCGGAACACCGGCGAGTGGACCGGCGCGGCGGCGGAAACGACGGACTGCGCGGTCGCGCAGGTGCCCACCACCAGAAAGTTGGCCGCGGTCAGGGCCCAGGCCAGCGCGGCGCGGTCGCGGCGCAGCGCCCGGAAGCGGCGCCACACCAGCAGCGCCAGCACGCCGAACAGCAGGAGCAGCGTGGTGGAAACGATCTGCTGAACGTGCGTGATCATCCCCGGCCTACTCGGGACACAGCGGCGGGCACAGCACCGGCCCGTTCTCCATGATCAGCCGCTCGGGCGTGCCCCCTTGGGTGCGCGGCTTCAGGAGGATCTCCACCCGGTCGATCTGGTGTTCCGGATCGAACAGCTGCACCGCCAGGTCGCGGCCGTTGCCGCGCAGCTCCAGGGTGTTGCTGGGCCATGGAAGCAGCTGCCCCGGCGGGAGCACGAACACCTCCTCCTGCTCGTAGATCGGCGTCTCCACGCCATCCTCGGCCACCGAGAGCCTGCGGACGAATCCCGGGTAGAAGCACGCCTCGTACCCTGCGGCGCCGCGGCACTCGCGAGCGGGTGAGGGGGGAAGGTTCGTGTAAATCGGCCCGCCGGTATCGCTCATGAACGCCTCCAGAGAAATGAACAAAGCAGCCGCGCGCGGAGGAGAAAGTGCTCCAGACCGGCCGGAAAGGCAAGCTTTTTGTTTCCGTGCGGGCGCTCGCCTGGCGCGGTCGCGTGCGCGCCTTTGCCGCGGGCGCGGCGCTTGCGCGCGGCGGCGTTCGGCGATGCACCCGTCCGGCCGGGCGGCCGGCCGCGTTACGCTCCCATGGATGATGAGATGACCCGACCCTTCCGCCTTCCCGTGCGCGCGCTGCTGCTGGCCGGCGCGCTGGGCGCGTGCGCGCCC
>JAHWJJ010000222.1 GCA_019348475.1 Gemmatimonadota bacterium
CGATGGGGGGCGCGGCCGGGGCGGGGGGCGCGGGGGCGGCGTGGGCCGCGCCGGCGGCGGCGGCAACGGCGGCCAGCGCCACCAGGGCGCGCCGCGAGAGCATACGGAACATCGGAATCTCCTGAATCCGGAACGTGCGGCAAAGCCCTGCGCCATTCGACGCGGACCCGCCGTATCTGCGTGCGGTTCGCTGCCGCGGATGCGGCTGGATTCAGGCGTGCGGCGGCGCGCGGGCGCGCGCGGCTGAGGAGGGGCGGAGGGGGAGCGCGTGCGGCGCCGCGGGCATCTCTCCCCGGGCGTCGGCCTGCGCCAGCGGCAGCTCGGCACCCGCGGCGGGAAGGGCCAGCGAGCCGGCCGTGTGGCAGACGACGCAGTGCAGCTCGTCGTGCGGCACCGGCGACGGCTGCCCGTCCTGCCGCTGGGCCACCGACGGGCCGCTCGCGGCTGGATCGGCGGGCGACCACGCGTGAAAGGGGAGCGCCGCCGCACCCAGCAGGTGCAGCAGCATCCCCATCAGCAGCGCCAGGCGCCGCGCACGCGAAGATCCGTGGATGCCGTTCATGTGCGGCGGGTTACACCGGGTCGCGCGGCTGGGTTCCGGGCGGGGCGAGAACGAAGTGCGTGAGTGCGTCAGTGCGTGAGTGCGGAAGTACGTTGTCCGGCCATTTCTGTGCTGTGATAGGCGGGGGCGGATTCTGCGCGGCGCGCAGCTTCAGCGATGATCGGTCGGCCATCGAGTCGCTCCGCAGTCACGCACTCACGCACTCACGCACTCACGCACTCGCGACGTAGCCGCGGAGCCGGGCCAGGTTCTGCCGGTCGAGCGTCACGGTGTCCTTCGGATTCTCCGGATGCTCCTTGGGCGTCTCCAGCACCATGGGCACGGCGGCGAAGCGCAGGTCGGTCACCAGCCGGCGGAAGGGCTCGTCGCCCAGCGAACCCTCGCCGATGGCGGCGTGGCGGTCGCGGCGGCTGGCGAACGGCGTCGCCGAATCGTTCAGGTGGAACAGGCGCACGCGCTCCAGGCCGATGACGTCCGCCAGCGCGTTGATCACCCCGTCGTAGTCCCCGCGCAGATCGTACCCGGCGGCGTAGACGTGGCAGGTGTCCACGCACACGCCCACGCGGTCGCGCACGGCCGGCGGAATGCGCTGGATCATCTCCGCCAGCTCCTCGAAACGCGCGCCCAGCACCTTGCCGGACCCCGCCGTGGTCTCCAGCAGCACCATCGCCTGCCCCCCCATCTCCTCCAGCGCGCGGGCGATCATGTCGGCGTTCTGCGCCAGGCCCCGGGGCACGTCGCCGTCGGTCGCGTTGCCGGGGTGCGTGACCAGCGCGTCCAGCCCCAGCTCGTTCGCGCGGCGCAGCTCGGCGGCAAAGGCGGCGTACGAGCGGTCCAGCAGCAGCGGGTCCGGCGTGGCCAGGTTGATCAGGTAGCTGTCGTGCGCGTTGGCGTACGCCACCCCGTGCTGCGCCAGCGCCAGGCGGAACGCCAGGCACTCGTCGTCGTGCAGCTGCACCTCGGCCCAGCGGTTGGGCTGCTTGGTAAAGACCTGGATGGCCACGGCGCCGATGTCGGCGGCGCGGGCGGGGGCGTTGCGGCACCCCCCGGCGGTGGAGACGTGGGCTCCCAGCAGCACTGCGTATCCCGTTCGTCAGGCGGAGGTTTCGGCGGAGAAGTGCGCAACGTAGACGCACCCTCCGCGACTGTCAATCATCGACCACACCACCGTGCGCCACGGTCGAGGCAGAGCCACCGCCCAGGTCCGCCCCGAACGAAGTAGCGCGATTTCCCCGTGCGGCTCATCGGCAGGCGTACCGCCCGGCATCAGCGCTTGCGGTTGCGCCTGCGGGCCTGCTTCTCCGCTTTGCGGCGCTGCCGGGCCTGCGCCGCAGCGCCGGGCGCGGCGCTCCGCGAGCCGACGCCGGGCGGGGGCGTACGGCGCTCGGCCAGCAGCCCGAGGTCCACCTGCGCGTCTTCCCAATCGCCGTTGATGGAAAGGTCCACCGCCCTGGCCGCGAACGCCGCCTCCATCAGCGGGGCCGCCTCCGTCTCCTGCAGGTCGATGAGCCCGCTGACCAGGTACGCGTTCAGCAGCCGGCCCTGGTCGCGCCAGTCCTCCAGCTGCTTGCCCAGCAGCGCCGCCGCCTCCTCCCGCCGTTCCGGGTACTCCAGCCCCACCTCGGTGATCACCCGCGTCATCGCGATCCGCACCTCCTCGTCCTGGGCGTCGTCGAACAGCACAAGGGTGGCGCCCGCGAGCGCGGGGGGGCCGATCATCCCCAGCACGGCGGGAAGTTCGCCGTTCTCCCACGGGCTGCCGACATGGGCCTGCAGCAGCAGCATCAGCGGCGCGGCCGCCGCCGACGCGCGCAGCTGCCCCAGGGCGCGCCACGCGTGCAGCGGCGCCCACCCCGCCGGGTCCCGCCGCTCCGCCGCGTGCAGCGCCGCGTCCGTGGCCATGCGGATGAGCGCGGGGACGTGCCGGTCTTGCAGCCCCAGCGTGCGGTAGTCCGGCCAGCTGCGCCGGCGGGCCGGCTCCGCCCCCAGCTTCAGGAGCCGGTCCACGGGCGGAAGGTACGACGTGCTCATCGGGATGCGGAGGATGGATGATCGGGCGGTCCGGGCCGGCGAGCGGCACAAGGTGCCCTGCCCCGCCCCGGCGCGCAACCGAGACGACGGCCGGCGGCGGGGCGGCGGGTGCGCGGCGGTTGCCCGCTACGCCCGGCGCACGTACGCTGATGGGCGGACGCCCACGATGCACGTGCACCCCTTCCCCGCCCACGGATGAAGTTCCTTCCCGCGCAGCTCGCCGCGTACATGCAGGTGGGCACCGCCCGCCGCAACCTGCGGGCGCTGCGCACCTACGTGCTGGTGATGCTCGCCATGATCACCGCGTACAGCATCGTCTTCCACTGGCTGATGGCCGCCGAAGGGCAGCAGCACTCCTGGATCACGGGGCTGTACTGGACGCTGACGGTGATGAGCACGCTAGGGTTCGGCGACATCACCTTTCAGAGCGACGCGGGGCGAGCCTTCTCGATGATCGTGCTCCTCTCCGGCGTGATGTTCCTGCTCATCGTCCTTCCCTTCGCCTTCATCCAGCTGTTCTTTGCGCCCTGGCTGGAGACGCGCCAGGCCGCCCGCACGCCGCGCCGCGTTCCGGAGGGGGCCAACGGGCACGTGATCCTCACCCACTACGACCCCATCGCCATCTCGCTGGCGCAGCGGCTGGCCTACCACGGCCGGCCGTACTGGGTGATCGAGCCGGAGGTGAAAAAGGCCATGGACCTGCACGATGCCGGCGTGCGGGTGGTGGTGGGCGAGCGGGACAAGGTGGAGACGTACCACGCCCTGCGCGCCGGGCACGCCTCGCTGATCGTCGCCACGGGGGACGACTATGAGAACACCAACATCGTCTTCACGGCCCGCGAGGTGGCCGCGGAGGTGCCGCTGGTCTCCGTCGTCCGCTCGGCGGATTCCGTGGACATCCTGGAGCTGGCCGGCAGCTCGCACGTGCTGCACGTCCCCGAGATGCTGGGGCGCGCCCTGGCCCGGCGCACGCTGGGCGGCGACGTGCGCGCCAGCGTCGTCGGCCGCTTCGGCGAGCTGATGATCGCCGAGGCGCCGGTCACCGGAACCCCGCTCATCGGCAAGCGCCTGGCCGACAGCCGCCTGCGCGAGGCCACCGGCCTTACGGTGGTGGGCGTGTGGGAGCGCGGCCACTTCGCGCCGCCCACTCCGGATACGGTGATGGGCCCCTCCACCGCGCTGCTGCTGGCGGGGACGGAGGACCAGCTGGCCCGCTTCACCGAGCTGATGGTGATCTACAACGCCCCCGACGCGCCGGTGATCATCCTGGGCGGGGGGCGCGTGGGGCGGGCGGTGGGGACGGCGCTGGACGAGCGCGAGGTGCCCTGGCGCATCGTGGAGCAGAACCCCTCCGTCGCGCGTCCGGACGAGCGCTACGTCCTGGGCTCCGCGGCCGACCGCGCGGTGCTGGACCGCGCCGGGATCGCCGACGCCGCCGCGGCCGTGGTCACCACCAACGACGACGCCACCAACATCTACCTGACGCTCTACGTGCGCCGCCTGCGCCCGGAGATCCAGATCGTCAGCCGCGCCGGGCTGGAGCGCAACGTCCCCACGCTGCACCGCGCCGGGGCGGACTTCGTGATGTCGTACGCCAGCATGGGTGCCAACGCCGTGTTCAACGTGCTGGAGAAGGGCGACGTGGTGATGCTGGCGGAGGGGCTGGACGTCTTCCGCCACCGCGTGCCCCCGTCGCTGGTGGGGCGCTCGCTGGCGGCGACCGGCATTCGCGAGGGCACAGGGTGCAGCGTGGTCGCGCTGGAGGTGGAGGGCGCCGCCGTCATCAACCCGCCCCCCGACACCATCCTGGCCTCCCGCGCGGAGCTTATCCTCATCGGCACCACCGAGGCCGAGCGCCGCTTCGTCCAGCGGTTCGGCCGCTAGGCGTCGGACAGATGCGCAGGAGTCGGGACGGGCGACCCCGTGTCAGGTTTTCGTGGCCCCGAACCTGCACCCCAGTGCGAGCACTTGCTAACCTTTTGCATGGGGATGACTTAGATGGAACAGAGAGACGATTTCAACCGTGCCGCCGACCGCGCCGACGACGCCCGCCGCCACCTGGAGATGGCCAAGGACGACCTGGGCCGGGCGGCCGAGCACACCGGCGACGCGCTGACCGACGCCGGCCGCGCGATGGAAGCCGGCGCCCGCGGCACGCGGGAGCGCACCCGTGAGGTGGGCCGCAAGGCCGCGTGGGAGGCCGAGGAGACGGTGGAGCGCGCCGGCAGCGTCGCCGAAACGGCGGCGGACCGCGCCGGCAGCCTGGCCCAGACGGCGGCCGACCGCGCCGCCAGCCTGACGGACACGGCCGGGGACGCCGCCAGGCGCGCCGCCCACAGCGTGACCGACACGATCAGCCGCACCGCGGACGAAACCGCGGAGCGGGTGACGGAGCAGGCGGCGGCGCTCCGGGCCAGCGCGGGCGAGGCGCTGGACGGCGTGCGCGGGCCGCTGATCGGCAGCGCCATGGGGGCCATCCTGGGCTCGCTGGCGGGCGCGCTGGGCGGATGGTGGGCGGGCCGCAAGCTGGCCGACAGCGACATTCACCTTACGCCGGAGGACGAGGCGGCGTGCCAGGCGCACTTCGTCGCGCTGACGGTGCGCCCCGTGGGGATGACGTACGACCAGGCGCGCGACGGCTACGCCATCGGGCACGCCGCGTCGCGCAACCCCGGCTACCGCGGCCGCCCCTTCGACGAGGTGGAGCCGGAGCTTCGCCGGGGCTTTACCGGCGACTACGCCGACCGCTACGACTCGCTCCGCGACTTCGCGCGCTACGGCTACGAGCGCAGCGCGGACACCACCCGCGGCAGGTAAGCGGGCGGCGCTTCCGGCCGATGCGCGAGAGGGCGGGCACCCGTGGGGGCCCGCCCTCCTGCGCTTCGAACGCCCGCGG
This sequence comes from Gemmatimonadota bacterium, assembly GCA_019348475.1. Lineage (GTDB taxonomy): Bacteria > Gemmatimonadota > Gemmatimonadetes > Longimicrobiales > Longimicrobiaceae > Longimicrobium. The sequence continues at coordinate 5,490 of JAHWJJ010000222.1, forward strand.
CTGACGTGAGCGCTCCCCTGGAGCTAGACGTAGTCTGCGAGCTGGAGGATTCGCCCGCCGGGCAGCGCGTGCAGGCGCCGGTCGTTCGTGACGAACGCCGTGCAACCCTCCGCGACCGCGGCCGCGAGTTGCAGCGCGTCCGGCGTCCGAACGCCCGCGACCGCGCGGAGCTGTGCGGCGGCACGCAGTTGCGCGCGATCGATCTCCCTCATGAGCACGCCTCGGCTTCGGGTGAGGAGCGCCTCGTAGCGGGTGGCCAGCGTCAGGTTCCCGGCGCGGTACGGCACCACGAGCACCTCCAGCAGTGTCACCGCCGAAGTCACGATCGTCAGATCTTCGCGGTCCGCCGCGGCGAAGAGCGGACGCAGCAGCGGCAGATACGCCGGATGCGCCTCGATGAAGTAGATGAAAGCCGCCGTATCGAGAGCCACGGGGCCCCTCCCCACCTCCTCGATCAGTCCCACGAGGCGCGCTCGTCCTCGATGTGGCGGGCGGCGTCGATCCCGGACCAGAGCTCCTTCCCGAGGCCCTGAAGCTCCAGGATGGAAAGCGGTTCCTTCTGGCCCACCGCCTCCGCCAGAAGGTGTGTGACCTCCTGCGCGATGGAGCGGTGCTGCGACTCCGCCCGCGCCTTGAGAGCTTCGTAGAGGGCGTCGGGAAGGTTCTTGATGTTCAGCGTCGCCATTGGATTCCTCCGGATTTCCTCCAATCTGGAGGAACAAGGGGAGCGAGTCAAGGCGCAGTCAAGGGTGCGGCGCGGCCCTGACGATGGCGGTTACGTGCGAGAGCTGAACGTTCAACTCAAGCGGCGGGTTTCCGTTCTCCGCGAGGGCGCGGCGGGCGATGGCCAGCCCGAACCCGAAGCGCTGGACGAACCCGAGCACCCGCATGGCCTCCGCCAGATTGGGATTGCGGTAGTCGGCCACGCCCGGCTGGCCGAAGTTTTCGATGCCCACGACTCCGAAGGGGCCGCCCGGATTGCCGATCTCGATGCGGTCGTCGTACCAGTAGACCCGCACCGGCGCATGCGTCGCCTCGTACGTGCGGTGCATCACCGCATTGCGCACCAGCTGCTGCAGCGCGGTGATCGGGTACAGCGACCGGCGCTCCTCCCGCGGGGCTGCGGTGATCCTGCCCGCGGTGCGGTTGTGCGACTCCAGCTTGTCGTCGATGCGCCGCAGCAGGTTGGAGACGGGGCCCTCCACGGCCATCTCGTCCACGACCGGATCTCCAAGATCGCGGCCAGCGATGCGGAGGAACTGGATGTACGCGCCCGCGAGGAACTCGCGCGTTGCGTTCCCGAGCACCAGGACGCCCAGGACGGTCGGCACGGCGGATTCCGCGGTGTCGATCATCCTGGTGACCGCAAGACGCTGCTCGATGCTGCGGTCGTTCGCCTGCAGCACGTCCGGCGCGAAGGCGGCCGGCAGGTAGTCGTGTTCGAATCGCACGCGGTCCAGGTCCGCGAGCGTGGCGGAGGGAAGCGGCAGCACGTCGAACGGCCGATCCATGTCACTCGTCCCGCGGCGCCGGCTGGATGCGCAGGCGCACGGTGAGATCCGCGCCGGAGTCCGCCATCACCCCCGCCGGCTCCACCCCGGCCCGGCGCACCAGATCCGCCGCCCGCCGGACCACGGTGGAGTCGGCGTCCGCGGGCGCGGCGAGCTCCACGACCAGGCGGGGAAAGCGCCGCGCCAGGGCCGCCATCTCGCCCAGCCGGGCGGCTTGGGGCGCCGCGGGGTCCAGCGCAACGGGGAGCACGGGAACGTGGACGAACTCCACGCGCAGCGCCGGCTCGCCCAGTTCGCGGGCCAGGTGCCGCGACAGGATCTGCGTGGCCTGCGGGGGCAGCGGGGCCGGCGCGGCGTAGGCCACGCGGACCGTGGGCGGCCCGGACTCGGCCGCCACCACCTCGGTGCCGACGGCCGCGACCCCGTCCGGAAGCGGCAGCCCCCGCACCGCCGGCTCCA
>JAHWJJ010000223.1 GCA_019348475.1 Gemmatimonadota bacterium
TGCCGTCCGCCTCCTCCAGCGCCTGCACGATGGATTCGCGCTCGGCCTCCGCGTCCGGGGCCACGTAGCGCCGCGCCGGCTCGGGCGCGCGAGGCTCGCCGCGCCTGGCGTGTCCGTTCCCGTTGCCGTTGGAGGCCGCGCCGGCCGCGGCGCCTTCGCGCACCTCCTCGGGAAGGTGGTGGGCCAGAATGCGCCCCCCCTCGCAGACGATGCACGCGTACTCCACCGCCGTCATCAGCTCGCGGACGTTGCCGGGCCAGTCGTACGCCTGCATCACCGCCACCGCGTCTTCGGACAGCCCGGTGATGCGGCGGGTGGGCTCCACCCGCTCGTTCCACCGGGCCAGCGCCGCGCCGGCGAGCGCGGGCACGTCCTCGGGGCGGTCCTTGAGCTCCGGAACGCGGATCTGGAAAACCTTGAGGCGAAAGTACAGGTCCTTGCGAAAGGTGCCTTCCTCCACCATCGCCTCCAGATCGCGGTGCGTGGCCGCGATCACGCGCACGTCCACCTGCACGGGGCGCGCGGTGCCCACGCGCACCACCTCGCGCTCCTGCACCACGCGCAGCAGCCTGGCCTGCATGGCGGGGGACACGTCACCGATCTCGTCCAGAAAGATGGTGCCCTGGTGCGCCTCCTCGAACATCCCCTTGCGCTCCTGCACGGCGCCGGTAAAGGCGCCGCGGGCGTGGCCGAACAGCTCCGACTCCAGCAGCCCTTCCGCCAGCGCCGAGCAGTTGACCGCCAGGTAGGGCCGGCTGCGGCGCGGGCTTTCCTCGTGCAGCGCGCGGGCGATCAGCTCCTTGCCCGTGCCGGTGGCGCCGCGCAGAAGCACCGTGCTTTCCGTGGGCGCCACCCGCGCGATCGCGCGCTTCACCTCGCGCATCTTTTGCCCCGTCCCCACGATGCGTGAGGCGCCGGCGCCCAGCACCGGCTCGCGGCGGGCAAGGATGGCCTTGATCTTGGAGCGCAGAAGCGCGTTGTCGCAGGGCTTGGTCAGGTAGTCGTCCGCGCCCAGCTTGAGTGCCGCCACGGCGCTGTCCACGGTGGCGAAGCCGGTCAGCATCAGCACGGGGACGTCGTTGCCGGCGCCGCGCAGCTCCTCCAGGACGGAGAGCCCGGTGCGCCCCTCCATCCGCAGGTCCAGCAGCACCATGTCGAACTCGCCGCCGCGCAGCTTTTCCAGTCCGCTGTCGCCGCTGGGCGCGGCGTCCACCTGATAGCCCTCGTCGGACAGCAGGGCGCCGGTGCCCACGCGAAAGGCGCGGTCGTCGTCGATGATCAGGATGCGGGGCGTGTCCGGCATCGAATGGTCTTTCCTTCCGGGGATGTACGTCTGCTGCAACCGCGTGAACTGCCGCACCTGCTAAATCTGCTCGATCCGCGCACCGCGACGGTGTTGCCGTTGATGCAGTTGAAGCCCCGCGCAGTTTGCGGGGCTTTCCGCCGTTGTTGCGGCGGCTTCAGCCGCTCCCGCGCCGCACCTTCAGAGATCCGCACTTTCGCACTTTCGCACTTTCGCACTTTCGCACTTTCGCACTTTCGCACTTTCGCACTCACGCACTCCTCAATCCGCCGCGATCGCCGCCTCGCGCTCCGAGTCCCGCGCCGGCGCCTCTTCCGACACGGAGGCGTCCAGCGTCTCGCGGGGCAGGCGCACGGTGAACCGGCTTCCGCGCCCCGGCGCGCTCTCCACGTCGATGCGCCCGCGGTGCCCGCGGATGATCCCCTCCGAGACGAACAGCCCCAGCCCGATCCCCGTCACCCCCGGCTTGGTGGTGTAGAACGCTTCGAAGATGTGCGGCAGGTCCGTTTCGCCGATCCCCGCGCCCGTGTCTTCCACCACCACCTCCACCGCGTCGCCGTCCGCCCGCGTGGCCACGCGCAGGCGCCCGCCGTCGGGCATGGCGTCGCCCGCGTTCGCCACCAGGTTCGCCAGCACCTGCTGGATCCCTTCGGGGTGCGCCACCACCGGCGGCAGGTCGGGCGCCAGCTCCGCCGAGACCGCGATGCGCCGGGCCCTGAGCTCCGGACTCGCCAGCGTCAGCACCCGCGTGACCAGCGAGTTCAGGTTCAGCAGGCTGCTGGCGTCGGACTGCGGCCGGCTCTGGTCCAGCAGACGCCGCGTGAGCGCCGCCATCCGCGACAGCTCCTCCTGGGCCAGCGTAAGGAACTCGCGGTTGGGGTCCGTGGGGTCGCCGCGCCGCTCCAGCGCCTCCAGGCAGTTCTGGATGTTGTAGATGGGGTTGTTGATCTCGTGCGAGAGCTGCGCCACCAGCCGGCCCATGGCCGCCAGCTTTTCGCGGTGGATCATCTCCGCCTGCGCCGAGCGCAGCCGCGCCTCGCGGTCGGCGATGGCCTTGCGCATTTCGCCGAAGGCGCGCGCCAGCTGGCTGATCTCGTCCATCCCCGTCCGCGGCAGCGGCGCGGCGAAGTCGCCCCGCGCCATGCGCGCCGACGCCTCGGCCAGCGCCTGCGCCGGCCGGGCGACGATCCGCGAGATGACGGCCGCCAGCACCAGCGCCAGCACCAGCGCCATGAAGCCGATGCCGAACAGCGAGCGCTTGATGGCCGTGGCCACCTCCAGCTCCTGGCTGATGGGGCGCAGGAAGATCGCGGACGTCGACAGCCCGCCCGAGGGGAGCGGCACCGGCGCGGCCATGTACGCCTGGTCCGCCAGCAGCTGCCGGGGCCCCGCGTGCGTGCTCCGGCTCAGCGCCTGCAGCTCCTGCCGGTTCAGCGCCGCCCGCGCGCTGTCGCCCAGGGTGGCGTCGATGAGGGAGTCCCCCACCATCAGCACCACCTCGGTGTTGCGCGCCGCCAGGTCCTTCTTGATGCCGGCCGCGCTCAGCCGGCGCCCCACGCCCACCTGCCCCAGCCGCAGCGAATCCGCCCAGATCGGCTCCACCGCGAAGCGCAGCGGTCCGCCGCTGTCGGGAAGGGCCACGATGGTGCCCACCTCCTCGGCGCTGGCGATGGCGCGCGCGTCCAGCGACGGCCCGCGCAGCGACCGGCCCATGCTGTCGATGACGATGGGGATCTCCGTCTCCCGGCGCTGCTGCAGGACGCCGGGTGCGCGGCGCGCGCTGCCGGCCGACCACGCCTGGTTCAGGCGCTGCTGGATCAGGTCTCCGGCGTTCCGCACGTTGCCGGCGGCCCACGCGCTCGCCACCGCGGTGTCCAGCGCCAGAACGCTGGCCGTGGCGGCCATCAGGCGGTCGTTGTCGGCCCAGGTGGACTGCAGCGACACCCCCGCCCCCGCCAGCTCGTCGCGGGCGCGCTCGTACACCCCCCGCTCCACCGCCCGCGCGATCAGCAGCAGCGCTGGCACCACGATGAGCAGCGCCGTGGCGGCGAAGAGAAAGAACACCTTGGTGCGGAGCGAAAGACTCCTCATGACCGCCTCGTTCGTAAGCCCCGCCCGGGCTCCAGCTGTTCACTGAACGGCCGCGGAGTGTTCAGTGAACAGTCGCGCGGGCCGTCCGGCCGGTGCGCGAACCAGGCCGCGGCGTGCGGGGAATGGGCGAAAGTTAAGCGGCGGCGCCGGTTTTCGCCACTCGTGCCGCGCGTGGCCCCTTCGGCATACCCGTTGCCAATCCACTCCCCCGACCGCGCAGGGCGCGGACCGGCGGCCGGCCACTGCCCGGCCGGAGCGACAACACCCAACGGGAGAACGAGGATGATCAAGCGCATCTTTTCGATCGCGGCTCTGTCGATGATGATGGCGGCCTGCGGCGGCGACGACGAGGTCGAGGGCGAGGCCGTGGACGGCGTCGAGGCGACCAACACCACGACCGAGGTGATCACGGAGAAGGACACCACGATGGCCCCGGTGGTGACTCCGGTGGTGACGCAGGACACCGGCCTGGTGGAGACCACCACCACCGTGACGTCGGACGTGGACACCGTCGTTCGCCCCTGAGCGACGGACGTGCAACGCGGCCGCCGCCCCGCGGCGGCCGCGCGCCGGTAGCAGGAAACGACGCACGGCCGGGCGCGTGCCCGGCCACACACACACACACGGAGAAGGAACATGAAGAAGCTGATCGCGATTTTCGGGCTGCTGGCGCTGGCCGCCTGCGGCGGCGACGAGGCCGCCGAGGAGGGCGCCGTTGCCGAGGACGCCGTGGTCGTGCCGACCACCGAGGTCGCCCCGGTGACCACCACGCCGCCCGTCGACCCGGCCACCACCACGCCGGGCACCACCGACACCGGCGCCGCGGCCACCATGCCCGCCGACACGGGCGCCGCCGCCACCGGCACCACGACCACGCCGTAACTCCGGCTGGATCGGCAGCAGTCCAGATGTTCGCGGCCGGCGCATTCCGCGCGCCGGCCGTCTGTTTTCAACCCGCGCACGAAGAACTACCATGAAGAAGCTGATTGCGGTTTTCGGCATTCTGGCGCTGGCGGCCTGCGGCGGTGACGCCGAAGAGGGCGCCGTGGCCGAGGACACCACCGTGGTCGTTCCGACCACCGAGGCGGCCCCCGTGACCACCACGCCCGCGGTCGACACCACCATGGGCGCCATGCCCATGGACACCGGCGCCGCGGCCACCGGCACCATGCCGGCCGACACCGGCGCCGGAGCCACCACGACCACGCCGTAATCGCGGCTGGCACGCGGTTGTTCCGCCGGGCCCGGACGCTCTCGTCCGGGCCCGGCTTCGTGGTGGGTGCGTGAGTGCGTGAGTGCGTGGGTGCGTGAGTGCGTGAGTGCGGTGAGTGCGGTGAGTGCGGGCGGACATCGCGCAGGATTGCGAAGGCGCCTTCCGGGCAATGGCAACGGGTATGCTTCGCCTGACCCGATTGATCCAGAGCCACGAAGCGAAACGGCTTTGGGGCCTCGCCGCACGAAAAACGCGGGGGCGCGGCCGATCCGCGCCCCCGCATCTTGACACCGAAGCCTCGTCCGCCTCAGGGCGTGACGTTCACCTCGGGGGTGACCACCGTCTGCGTGTCGGTGGATACGTTCACGTTGGCGGGATCCACGTCCACCTGGGGCATTTCGCCGCCGCGCACGTCCACCTCGGGCGCCTGCCCCTCGTCCTCCACCTCGGCGGTGCAGGCCACGGCGCCCAGCGTAAGGGACAGCGTGGCCACCGCCATCAGTCGCTTCAGCATTTCCGCTCTCCGTTTCGTGTGATCCTGCCGGTGCGCGCGCTCCATTAGCAACCTGCGTGCCCGGTGCATCCGGGCCGGGGCCACCCCGTGCTTGCCCGCCCCCGGCCCTGCGCGTACGTTGCGGAGTTCCAGGACGGGCGTCCGCGCGGCGCCCCCACCGCAACCGCTGCCCCCATGGCCCATCCCCACTCCGTACCCGTTCCGCTGGAGCAGACGCGCGAGCACGTGGTTCAGCAGCTGTGCGAGCACTTTGCCTTCGACAACCTTACGACGGAGGCGCTGGAGGAGCGGCTGGACCGCGCGCACCGGGCCGCCACGCCGGACGACCTGCGGGCGCTGGTCTCCGACCTTCCCGTGGTGCACCGGGACGCCGCCCCCGCGCCGGGCGCCCGCACGTTCGTCGGCCCGTCCACGGGCGCGCACGTCGGCGAGCGGCAGATCATCATCGGCATCATGGGCGGTGCCGAGAAGAAGGGGGTGTGGACGCCCGCCAGGCAGATCTACGTGGTGGCGATGATGGGCGGCGCGCACCTGGACTTTCGGCAGGCGCGCTTCGGACCCGGCGTCACCGAAGTGATCGTCTTCGCGGTGATGGGCGGCGCGGAGATCGTGGTGCCCCCCGGCGTGCACGTGGACCTGAACGGGGTGGCGCTGATGGGCGGCTTCAGCCACACCGGCTCGGTGCCGCTCCCCACCGACCCCGCCGCGCCGGTGCTGCGCATTGGCGGCTTCGCGCTGATGGGCGGCGTGGAGGTGAGCATCCGCTACCCGGGCGAGCGGCCCCGGGACGCCCGCCAGCGCGAAAAGCTCGACCGGCAGGAGCGGAGGCGCCCTTCCGGCGGCTGATCCCCCGGCGCACCCGCCCCCGGCCGGCCGCACCTCCCCGCGCCCCCGCCCCGTTCCATCCCCCTGCGGATCTTTCCGCGCCACGGGTGAACGGGTGAGCGCGGGTGGCACCGACTCCGGACCCCAATCTGCCATTCCGCAGGAGGCGCCGCGCGGCAGGTCGCTGGCGCCGGCTGAGGAATCTACTCGCCCGATCTGGTGGCCTTCAGGCGGTACATCTCGCCGGCCTCTGGCAGCTGCCCGCGTACACCGTGTGCAGCCGCCCGGCGGCTTCGCCGTTTTCAGGGCGAGGGACATCGCTACCGCCCGGCAGACTCCGGCTAGTGGTTTGACTCCTCGGCCAGCGTCTGCAGGTTGACCACTGAAAAGGGAGCCGTTGTTGCCGCCGAACGAGCCGCTGTTCAGCACGTACAGCCGGCTGCCGATCCCATTCAGCGACCGCATCTTCAAATCCCCCAATCGCCCGCGCCTGAGCTTCGCAGGAATCTCCTCCAGGGGGCCATCGTCCCTGCACCAGGCGAGGGCGAACGACCTTCGCGCGTTGTTTCGGCATCCGGAGAACCATTTCCTGCAGTCCCACGGCCCGCAGGTGTAGCGGTGCGCCGGGTCGGCCGGCGTCGGGGCGGACACAACAAGTTGTGGTTCTGTAACTACTTACCGCGTCGGCTCGGGTGGAACCCGCGCGGGGGAGCGGGGTTCATCAAAGGCAGCCCCGAATCATCGCGTACGTCGTAACCTCCAGTCCCGGCCCGCTTTCGAGGGGAATGGTTCCTGCTCGTCCCCGGCGGTGAGCACCACGGAGGGCACGCGCACCGCGGCGTACTTCCGCGCCTTCGCTCGGTTAAAGGTGGCAGTACCGCATGATCAAGGACCCCCGCACGCCCCTGTACGCGGCCCTGGTGGGCCTGGCGACCGGCCTTGCATTCGGCACGGCGTCGGGGGAACGTGCAATCCTCTCCTACGTCCCCACCGTAGAACAGCTTACGCCGCGGGTGCCCGAAGATCCCATGCCCGCGCTCACGCACGCGGGGATGGCGCTCGCGATGCGCGAGGCGCAGGGGCAGCTGCGGGCGGGGCGCCCCTGGGCCGCGTGGAAGCAGCTGCGCGAGTACGTGGACGACCCCGCCCAGGCGCCGGAGGCGGTGGTGCTGACCGCGGCCCGCGCGGCGTCGGGGTGGGACGGGTGGAGCCACGTCCGCCGGCTGCTGGAGGGGCGTGACTGGCTGGCGGAGCGTTCGCGCGGCGAGGGGCTGTACCTGCTGGCCCGCGCCGCCGAGGCGCGGCACGAGTGGCGTGCCGCGGCGGATGGATACGGCCGCTACCTGGCCAATCCGCACGCCGAGCACCGCGCCGAAGCCGCCGCGCGCCTGGCCCGCGCCCTGGCGCGCGCCGACGACGGCCGCGGCGCGGCCCGGGCGGCCGCGCGCGCGGCGCGGGAGGG
>JAHWJJ010000224.1 GCA_019348475.1 Gemmatimonadota bacterium
CGCCTGGGTAAAGCCCATGCCGTCGGACCAGCGCCACAGCTGCGCCCCGGCGCCGGCGGGGCGCACGACGAAGTCGTACGTCTGGCCGGAGGGAAAGGTGAACCGCACCGGGGCGGCGGACGCGTTGGTCACCTGCAGCGTCAGCCGCACGGTGTCGCCCGTTTCCACGTTCAGCGAGGTGACCAGCTGCTCGTCCACCGTCTGGGGCGGCTGGGTGGGCGGGGGCGGCGGCAGCATCCCGTCCGGCGGTGCGGGAAGAGGCCGCGTGCACGCCGCCGCCAGCACGGCGCTGAGCAGCAGCGGGAACACACGAAGGCGCTGCGGCGCGAGAGGGCTCATCGGGGTCCGGTGACGGGGTTCGGAACATCAGCTGAAGCGAACGTTCGTCCGCGTTCCATCACTCCGGACCGGCAAATTAGACGCCAGCGAGAATCGGCGTCAAGCAAGCCTTTTGCCGCCGCCGCGGCGGGCTTGGGAAAAAATTCACAAGCACGCGGGACCGTGCTTGCGAAAAATTTCACAAGCTCCTATATTGGGCGCGCCACCACCCCCCTGAGCCCGGAACGACGCGGAAATGTAAGCGAATTCGGCGGGACCGGGCGGGCGGGGGCGGGGAGGGCAGGACCCGGCGCAGCTGGCGGGGATCGGGATCCAGTTCGCGGTGGTGCTGGTCGCCTTTCTGTTCGCGGGAAAGTGGCTGGACGACCGGCTGGGCACGGAGCCCTGGCTGCTGATGGCGGGGGTGTTCGTAGGATTCGGGCTGAGCGTCTACTGGATGTACCGCCGCCTGACGTCGGGCGGGGGGGAGGGCCGGTGAAGCGCGCGACGGCGATCGCGGCCGCGGGGGTGCTGGTGATCGGCGCCCTGGTGTACGCCGCGGGGCTCGCGCTGGCGCGGCCGGACGCGCGCGGGGACATGGCCGTCGGGGTGCTGGTGGGCGTCGGTTTTCAGCTGCTGGTGCTGCTGATCGCGGCGGTGGCGTTTCCGGAGAACGCGCTGGCGGCGTACGGGGTGGGAATGCTGGGCCGGCTGCTGCTGGTGATCGTGGCCGCGCTGGTGATCATCCCCGCGGCGCGCCTGCAGCCCGCACCCTTTCTGTATTCGCTGGTGACGGTGCTGTTCGCAACCACACTGCTGGAGCCGGTCGCCATGGCGGCCGGTGCACGGAACCCAAAGGGTCGATGATCTCCACGATTGCAGTCGTCCTTGCCCTTGCCGGCGCGCCGCAGCAGGCGGAGCCCGTGCACGCGCCCCAGGCGCAGACGCACGGCGCGGCCGACGCCCACGCGCCGGTGGCCACCCCGCACGGGCAGGCGGCGGTCGAGACCATGGGCGGCACGCAGGAGCACGGCGCCGACCCCAACGCGGGCCATGCGGACGACGGCCACGGCGGCGGCGGGCAGATCGACTTTCTGCACCACATCCAGGATTCGCGCGAGTGGGAGCTGCCGGGGACGGTGGTCCACTTTCCCGCGGCGGGGTCGTGGATGGTGGGCGGCATCGACCTTACGCCGACCAAGCACACGCTGTTCCTGGTGTTCGCCGCCATCCTGACGCTGCTCACGCTGATCGGCGGGGCGGGGCTGGCTTCGCGGGCCGAGGCGGGGCGCACGCGCGGCAAGCGCCACAACCTCATCGAGGCGACGGTGCTGTTCATCCGCAACGAGGTGGTGATGCCCAACGTGGGGCACGGCGGCGAGAAGTTCGCGCCGTTCGTCATCACCCTGTTCTTCTTCATCCTGTTCAACAACCTGCTGGGGCTGATCCCGTACGGCTCCACCGCCACCGCCAACATCTCGGTGACGGCGGCGCTGGCGCTGATGACGTTCTTCGTGGTGGAGATCGGCGGGTTGATCGCCATGGGGCCGAAGCACTACTGGCACACCATCTGGTTCGTACCGCAGGGGATGCACCCCGTCGCGGGGAACCTGATGGCGGCGGCGCTCATGCCCATCGAGCTGGCGGGGAAGATCGCGCGCCCGTTCGCGCTGGCGGTTCGCCTGATGGCCAACATGACGGCCGGGCACATCGTGCTCCTGGCCATCATCTCGCTCATCTTCGTGTTCGGCAGCTGGGCCGTGCTCCCCGCGCCGGTGCTGATGGCGGTGGCGATCACGTTCCTGGAGCTGTTCGTGGCGTTCCTGCAGGCGTTCATCTTTGCCATGCTGGCCAGCGTGTTCATCGGGCTGGTGCGGCACGCGCACTGAGGAGAAAAGAAGTGCCGAGTGCCCAGTGCCCAGTATCAAGTAAGCGCACCGGGCACTTGAACCTGGGCACTTGAACCTGCAGTAGGAGCTCGCGGAGAAGCCCGGATTCTCCGCCGGCGGGGGGCCGCTCCACCCCCGTCGTACAGTACCCGGGAGATGGGCGCCCGGGGAGGACGCGCGGCCCCGGCCGGTAAAGCGTCCGCGGCCCCAGGCGGGTCCGCGCGAGCAGTGCCCGAGACGAAATACTCCCTTGACGGAGATACAGAGATGCTGCTTCAGGAAGTCGCGAACGGACTCACCAACGGCCTGCTGGGCGCGGGCATCGGCGCCGGCCTGGCCGTGATCGGCGCGGGCATCGGCATCGGCATGATCGGCCGCGGCGCCACCGAGGGCATGGCCCGCCAGCCCGAGATCGCCGGCACCATCCAGACCGGCGCGCTGATCCTGGCCGCCTTCGTGGAAGGCGCCGCGCTGTTCGCCATCGTGGTCACGTTCCTGATCCAGGGCAAGGTCGGCTGAGCCGCACCTGACGTACCGGCCCCCGCGGGCGTACCGCGGGGGCCGCCGGACCTCTTTCTTTGCAGATAGATCAGCCATGCGTCGCTCGCTCTTCGCCGCCACGGCCCTCGCCTTCGCCGCCACGCCGCTCCACGCGGCCGAGGAGGGGGGCGGCCTGCTCTCGGTGAACCCGGGGCTCACCATCTGGACGATCATCATCTTCCTGATCGTCCTGGCGGTTCTCAGCAAGTTCGCGTATCCCCGGATCCTGGGCGCCGTCGAGGCGCGCGAGGCGCACATCGCGCAGCTCACGCTGGCCGCCGAGCGCGACCGCGAAGAGGCCGCCGCCCTGGCCGCCGAGAACCGGCGCCTGGTGGAGGAGACGCGCGCCCGGGTGCACGGCGCCGTGGAAGAGGCCCGCGGCCAGGCCGAGAAGATGCGCGCCGAGGTGATGGACGCCGCCAACCGCGAGCGGCAGGAGATGCTGGAGCGCGCGCGCCGCGACATCGTGTCGGAGCGCGAGATGGCGCTGGACACCGTGCGCCGCGACGCCGTGGTCCTGGCCATGGCCGCCGCCGAAAAGCTGGTGCGCCGCAGCCTGGACACCGAAGACAACCGCCGCCTGGTGCGCGAGTCGCTGGCCCAGATGGGCGCGCCCGCCGCGAGGGCCTGAGCCGTGCGCGCCGAGATCATCGCCCGCAACTACGCCGAAACGCTGATGGCGCTGGCCGAGCGCCAGCGCCCCGCGGCGCTGGAGGAGTTCGGCGGGGCCCTGGACGAGCTGGCGGGGATGCTGCAGACCGACCCGCGCACCCGCCAGTTCCTGGAGACGCCGCGCGTGCGCCCGGAGCAGAAGAAGGAGGCGCTGCGGCAGGCGCTGGCGGGGCGCGCGCCCGAGATGTTCGTGCGCTTCGTGATGGTGCTGGTGGACAAGCGCCGCCAGTCGCTGCTCCCCGAGGTCGCCCAGGCGTACCGCGCGCTGGTGGACCAGCGGATGGGGCGCGCCCGGGTGGACGTCACCATCAGCCACGCCCCCGACGATGCGCTGCAGCAGGAGATCCAGCGCGGCCTGGAGGCGCAGCTGGGGCGAACGGTGATCCCCACCTTCCGGGTGGCCCCCGACCTGCTGGGCGGCATGGTGCTGCGGCTGGGTGACGAGATCCTGGACGGCTCCGTCCGCAGCCGCGCATCGGCGCTGCGCCGCCGGCTGATGGAGACGCAGATGCCGCTGGCGGCCAGGGAATAGGGAACAGGGAACAGGGAACAGGGGAACGCCCGCACCCCTGCGACCCCTGCGGCGGACCGGCTTCGGTTACTGGGCACTCGACACTGGGCACTGGGCACCAGGCACTTTCCTCCAGCGGCGCGCTGGACCCCGATAGAGCGAGGACGAGACGATGGCGACGGCGGAAACCCAGCTTCGCGCAAGCGAGATCACGAACGTGCTGCTTGGCGAGATCGAGCGGTACGAGGACGTTCTGCAGGCCGAGCAGGTGGGCTCGGTGCTGGAGGTGAAGGACGGCATCGCGCGCGTCTACGGCCTCATGGGCACCATGGCCAGCGAGATGCTCGAGTTCACCGCGGGCGAGACGGGTGAAACGATCACCGGGCTGGCGCTGAACCTGGAAGAAGACAACATCGGCGCCGTGGTGCTGGGCGACTGGACCGTGTTGCACGAGGGCGATGCCGTGCGCCGCACCGGCCGCGTGCTCGACATCCCCGTGGGCCCCGGCTACCTGGGCCGCGTGGTGAACCCGCTGGGCGAGCCCATCGACGGCAAGGGTCCCATCCAGACGGTGGGGCGCCGGCAGGTGGACATCGTGGCCCCCGGCATCGTTCTTCGCCAGCCGGTGAAGGAGCCCCTGCAGACGGGGCTCAAGGCCATCGACGCCCTGATCCCCATCGGCCGCGGCCAGCGCGAGCTCATCATCGGCGACCGCGGCACGGGGAAGACGGCCATCGCCATCGACACCATCATCAACCAGAAGGGCCAGGGCGTCATCTGCGTGTACGTCGCCATCGGCCAGAAGGCGTCGACGGTGGCGGGGGTGGTGCAGCGGCTGACGGACGCCGGCGCCATGGACTACAGCATCGTGGTGGCGGCTACGGCCAGCGACCCCGCGCCCATGCAGTACATCGCGCCGTACGCGGGCACCGCGCTGGCCGAGTACTTCATGTACACCAAGAACGACCAGGGGAAGGGGCTTCCCACCCTGTGCGTGTACGACGACCTCAGCAAGCAGGCCGTCGCGTACCGGCAGATGTCGCTGGTGCTGCGCCGCCCCCCGGGGCGCGAGGCGTACCCCGGCGACGTGTTCTACCTGCACAGCCGCCTGCTGGAGCGCGCGGCCAAGCTGTCGGACGAGGTGGGCGGCGGGTCGCTGACGGCGCTCCCCATCATCGAGACGCAGGCCGGCGACGTGTCGGCGTACATCCCGACCAACGTGATCTCCATCACCGACGGCCAGATCTTCCTGGAGAGCAACCTGTTCTACTCCGGCGTGCGCCCGGCGGTGAACGTGGGCATCAGCGTGTCGCGCGTGGGCGGGTCGGCGCAGATCAAGGCCATGAAGAAGGTGGCCGGCAAGCTGAAGGGCGAGCTGGCGCAGTACCGCGAGCTGGAGGCGTTCGCCGCCTTCGGCAGCGAGCTGGACGCGGTGACGCAGCGGCAGCTGGCGCGCGGCGCGCGGTCGGTGGAGATCCTGAAGCAGGGACAGTACGCGCCGGCGGCGGTGGAGCACCAGGTGGCGATCATCTACGCGCTCACCAACGGCTACCTGGACGGGGTGGACCTGCCGATGGTGAAGGCGTGGGAGCGCGATTTTCACGTGTACCTGCGCACGCAGCACCCCGAGATCCTGGACGGCATCCGCACCAGCCGGGAGCTGTCGGGCGACAACGAGATGGCGCTCAAGGCGGCCATCGAGCGCTACGCCGAGCTGTTCGCCGACCCGCACTCGCCGGTGGGCACGGAAGATTACCAGAACAGCGCCATCCTGCACGAGACCGACGCCGACCGGCGGATGTCGGAGGAGCAGCTGCGGATGTCGTCGAAGCCCGAGAGCAACGCGTCCGGCGCGCGGCAGTCGTACTGAGGAACTGCAGTACCAGGTGCCAGGTGCCCAGTGTCAAGTGACTTCGTCACGAACACCTTGGCACTGGGCACTGGGCACTAGGTACTTTTTTGATTCGAGACCATGGCTAAAGCCAGAGAACTGAAGGGCCGCATCCGCTCGGTCCAGAACACGCGCAAGATCACGCGGACGATGGAGATGGTGTCCACGTCCAAGCTGAAGCGCGCGCAGGACCGCGTGGAGGCCGCGCGCCCGTACGCCGAGCGGCTGGCCGGGGTCATCCGCCGGCTGCTCACCCCCGAGCTGGCGGCGCGCTACCCGCTGCTGCGCCAGCCGGCGCAGGTGCGGCGCGCGGCGGTGCTGCTCATCACCAGCAACCGCGGCCTGGCCGGGGCCTTCAACGCCAACCTCATCCGCGAGGCGCGCAACCTCCTGGTGCGGCTGCGGGCCGAGGGAGCGGAGGCGGAGCTGCACGCCGCCGGGAAGAAGGGGATCCAGTTCTTCCGCTTCGCGGGGGAGACGCTGCACACCTCGGTGAGCGACATCGGCGACCGGCCGGGTGCGGAAGACGCGCAGCGGCTGGTGGACGGGCTCACGCAGCGGTTCGTGGACGGCGAGCTGGACGCGGTGTACGTGGTGTACGCCAAGTTCAACTCGGCGCTTTCCACGCCGCCCACCACCATGGAGCTGCTCCCCGTGGTGGCCCCCGAGGGGGGCGAGGCCGGGCGCGAGATGGACTACATCCTGGAACCCGGAGCGGACGAGATCCTGGGGCGCATCCTTCCGCTGTACGTGCGCAACAGCGTGTACCGCGCCCTGGTGGAAACCAGCGCGGCGGAGCACGGCGCGCGCCGCACGGCCATGAAGAACGCCACCGACAACGCCAGCGAACTGCTGGAAGGCCTCACGCGCACGTACAACCGCGTGCGGCAGGCGGCCATCACGCAGGAGATCGCCGAGATCGTCGGCGGCGCGGCGGCGCTGGAATAGACACGCGAGAGTCCACGAAAAGGAGAACGATACATGGCAGCCATTGCCCCTGAGCGGGCCACCGTGCCCGCGGGCACGCCCAACGTGGGCCGCGTGGTCCAGGTCATCGGACCGGTCATCGACGCCGAGTTCGAGGGCCAGCTTCCGGAGATCTACAACGCGCTCGTCATCCGCCAGCCCGCCGCCGACGGCCGGCCCGAGCTGGCGGTGACGCTCGAGGTGCAGCAGCATATCGGCCGCAACCAGGTGCGCGCCGTCTCCATGGAGCCCACCGACGGCGTGGTGCGCGGAATGGAGATCGTCGACACCGGGTCGTTCATCACCGTGCCCGTGGGCGCGGCCGCGCTGGGCCGCATCCTGAACGTGCTGGGCGAGCCCGTGGACGAGCGCGGCGACATCCCCGCGGCCTCGGAGCGCTGGCCCATCCACCGCAATGCCCCGGCGTTCGTGGACCTGGAGAGCACCACCGAGGTGCTGGAGACGGGGATCAAGGTGGTGGACCTGCTCACCCCGTACGTGAAGGGCGGCAAGATCGGCCTGTTCGGCGGCGCGGGCGTGGGCAAGACGGTGGTCATCCAGGAGCTCATCCACAACATCGCCATGGGGC
>JAHWJJ010000225.1 GCA_019348475.1 Gemmatimonadota bacterium
AGGTTCTCGGCCCTGCGGGCGCGCATCCCTCACGCGACGCGATCCCGAAGCCCCAACAAATGAGCCGCGCCAGGTTCCAACCCGCGCTCCGATTCCGACAGGCAAACTCCCCTATTCCCTATTCCCTATTCCCTTGCAGTTCGGCGACGGTGCCCGGCGGGAATCGAACCCGCGGCCTCCAGGGTTACGATAAGCCTCACGCATCGGCCCGCGCGCGGCGGGCGAGGAGGTGGCGAGGCGCTCCTGGCGCTCTAACCACTGAGCTACGGGCAACCGTCTCCGAATCCATCTACCATCCGTAACTGGAACGCCCGGCGGGATTCGAACCCGCGTCCGCCGAGTGCCGTTAAGCGTCCACCTTCGGCCCGCGCGTGGCGGACAAGGAGCGGCAGAAGCCGTTCTGCTCGGTGCTCTACCCATCTGAGCTACGGGCATTCCCCAATTCTTTTCCTGCGACACGCTGGGGTGGCCGACGGGAGTCGAACCCGTGTCTCCGGATCCACAATCCGGCGCTCTGACCGTTGAGCTACGGCCACCATCGTCCAGCGTCTGTTCCGACGTGGGCCGGCGGGAACGCTTCGCCCCTGGGCGAGGGGTCGCGTTTGTCCACCCGCGTCGGGGCTTGGCGCCCCGCCGGCCCTGCACGTTACCGTGAACTCGCCTCCGGATTCATCCATCCCCCTCCCGCGTGTGTCGAAAACGAAAACCGCCCCGCCTGCGTCGGTGCGCGGGCGGGGCGATGGTGCGTCGCTCCCTGCGGCTCGTGACGTCGCGCCCGCTAGGGACGCGCCACGCTCCTTCCGCGCTGCCTGTACCGCTTCTGATCGTCCCGCCCCGCCGCCGTACCGAAATGCACCCGGACCGCGGGCGCATCCGCCCCGGCTTTCGCCCATCCCGCACCCGCGCCGCAGCCCTGCGGCGCAGGGGCTTCGCGCCGCGCCCCAGCTTCCGCCGCGCACGACGGCGCCATGCCGGAGCGGACCCTGGGGGCCGCCGGTCGCGCGTGCCGGGCGTGGTGAAGGGGGCGCTGCATCGTCGTGCGTTCCGTGCTTCGGATGATGGTCTGCCGGGGCGGGTCGCTCCCGCCGCATCGACAAAAAAAGAGCCGCGTCCTGATGCCGCCGGACCACGCGGCTGCGTGGTCCGGGGCCGGTCTCGTCGACCGGTAAACATCAGGGACGCGACTCCCAGGGCGAGGAGTGTAACCGCCTCCCCCAGGTTTGTCAAGGCCCTGTTTTTCGATCCGCGGCGGCGGAGGATGAAACGCGACCACGCAACCGATCGCCACCTTCACCAGGTCGGCGCACGGTGCGCGGACCCGCTGCTCCTTCAGCGAGGGCCCCTGCGGGCGGGGCGTTGTGCGCTCCCAACGCGTGACATAGCTTGGCGGGATGAACCTTCGACGTCTCCTGATCGCGGCGCTGGCGGCGGCGCTGCTGGCCCCGGCGGCGCCGCGGACCGCCCCGGCGCAGAACGGTGGAAGCGAGTACCGCGGCGCGGCCGCGCTGGGGCTGCAGCTCAGGAAGCTGGGCACCACCAAGCGCGTGCTGATGGTGGGCGCGCATCCCGACGACGAAGACACGCAGCTGCTGGCCCGCTTCGCGCTGGAAGAGGGCGCGGACGTGGCCTACCTCTCCCTTACCCGCGGCGAGGGCGGGCAGAACGGCATCGGGCCGGAGCTGGGCGAGGGGCTGGGGCTGCTGCGCACCGAGGAGCTGCTGGCCGCCCGCCGCGTGGACGGCGCGGAGCAGTTCTTTACCCGCGCGTACGACTTCGGCTTCAGCAAGAGCGCGGAAGAGACGTTCCGCCACTGGCCGCGCGAAGAGGTGCTGGCGGACGTGGTGTACGTCATCCGCCGCTTCCGGCCGGACATCGTGGTCACCGTCTTCAGCGGCACGCCGCGCGACGGGCACGGCCATCACCAGGTCTCGGCCATCCTGGCGCGCGAGGCGTTCCACGCCGCGGGCGATCCGTCCCGCTTTCCGGGGCTGGGGACGCCGTGGAGTCCCGCCAAACTCTACCAGTCCCTGCGCGGCAACGATGCCGGCGCCACGGTGCGCGTGCCCATCGGCAACCTGGATCCCCTGATCGGCCGCTCGCCGTTCCAGCTGGCGATGGCCAGCCGCTCGCGCCACCGCTCGCAGGACATGGGGCGCCCCGAGCTCCCCGGCCCCCGCTGGGGCACCCTGCGCCGCATCCTTCCCGAGGGCGCGGGCGAGGAGCCGTCCGTCTGGGCGGGGATCGACACCACGCTGGCCGACCGGGCCGGGGGGGAGACAGGCCCGGCGGTGGCCCGGTTGCTCGCGGAGTATCAGGAGAGGGTGGAGCAGGCGCGGCGGAGCTTCAACCCCCTCATGCCGCGCGCCGTCGTGCCGGAACTCGCCGGTGCGCTCGATCCGCTCGGCCAACTCATGCGGCGCCATCGGCAGCTTTCCGTCGAAGCGCCGGAGCTGTTGTTCCACGTGGTGCACGAGATCGCGCAGGCGACTCCGGCGCTGACGATGGCGGCCGGACTGGTGCTGGATGCAGTCGCGGACGATTCGCGGATCACCCCCGGGCAGGAGTTCGGGCTGGAGCTCTCCTTGTGGAACGGAGGTGAGGATCCCGTTACCCTCACGGAGCTGGCGCCTTCGTTTCCGCCGGGGTGGAGCGCGGTACGCGTGGACTCGACGCGTCAGACCGAGATCGCGCCGGGCGCGCTGGCCACCCGCCGGTTCCGCGTGCGGGTGCCCCCGGATGCGCCCCTCAGCGACCCGTACTTCCTCCGCCGGCCGCGGCAGGGCGACCTGTATGCCCTGGACGAGGAACGCACCGCGCATCGCGGACTCGCTTTCGAGCTGGAGACGCTGGGGGCGGTGGCAACGGTCAGACTTCGCTTTGAGACTGCGGGTGAGCCGTTGCAGCTTCCCCTGTACACGGCCGCCACCTTCCGCGAGGTGGACCTGCGCCAGGGCGAGCTGCGGCGGTCGGTGATGGTGGTCCCCGCCGTGTCGGTGCTGCTGAACCCGCCCGTACGCGTCCTCTCGACCGCGGCGCCGCTCCCGATCGCCTACACGGTGCGCCTGGAGGCGGAGCAGGCGGGCGGCATCGCTGGAACGCTGCGGATGGAGGTGCCGGCGGGGTGGCGCGCGGAGCCGGCGTCCGTCCCCGTGCGCTTCGCCGGGCCGGGGGAGGTGCGCGAGGTGCGCTTCACGGTTACGCCCCCGGCCGGCGCGGCCGCGGGCGACCATCCCGTCTCCGCGGTCTTCGTGGCGGACGACGGGCGGCGCTTTGCCCGGGGCGCGCAGATGATCGACTACCCGCACGTGCGCGCCCGCCCGCTGTACCACGACGCGCGCTCCGTCGTGCGGGCGGCGGACGTGCGCGTGCCGCGGGGGCTGCGCGTGGCGTACGTGGAGGGCGCGGGCGAGGAGGGGCCGGGCTTCCTCGCGAACCTGGGGATCACCCCCGGGCTGCTGGATGCGGACGACCTGGCGGAGGGGGACCTGGACCGCTTCGACGTGATCGTGGTGGGGAGCCGCGCGTACGAGGTGCGCACGGACCTGATGGCGCACAACCGGCGGCTGCTGGACTGGGTGGCGCGCGGCGGGACGATGATCGTGCAGTACAACAAGTACGAGATCGTCGAGGGCAACTTCATGCCCTACCCCATCACCATGGCGCGCCCGCACGGCCGCGTTACGGACGAGGACGCGCCCGTGCGCGTGCTGAATCCTTCGCACCCGGTGTTCACCACGCCCAACCGCATTTCGGAGGCGGACTGGGAGGGGTGGGTGCAGGAGCGCGGCCTCTACTTCGCCGATACCTGGGACCCCGCCTACACCCCGCTGCTGGAGACCGGAGACCCCGGCGCGGCGCCGCTGCGGGGCGGGCTGCTGATCGCGAAGCACGGCCAGGGGACGTACGTCTACACCGGCCTGTCGTTCTTCCGGCAGTTCCCGGCGGGCGTCCCCGGCGCGTACCGGCTGTTCGCGAACCTGCTGGCGATGGGGGCGAAGTAGGAAGTGCGAAAGTGCGAAAGTGCGGGAGTGCGAAAGTGCGGGAGTGCGAAAGTGCGGGAGTGATGCAGGGGCAGGCTCTGGCAGGAATTGCGTACTCTTCCGCGCGGGCGGGTCCGAATTCTCCCCTTTCTCCCGCGCAGCGGGGGAGAGGGGCCGGGGGAGAGGGGGCCTCCGCGGGCGGCAGGATGCCCGCCGACATGCAGGGGGGCGGCGCCCCACAGCCGGCTGCACGGGTGGGATGGGGGCGGTTGGGGAGAGCGTGGTGCGTGGTCGGGGCGCCCCCCATCCCCGACCCTTCCCCCACAAACTGCGTGGGGGAAGGGAGATGGAGACGGAGCCTGCGGTACGGGTTCGAAGTTCTCCCCTTTCTCCCGCGCAGCGGGGGAGAGGGGCCGGGGGAGAGGCGGCCTCCGCGGGCGGCAGGATGCCCGCCGACATGCACGAGGCCGGCGGAATTCTCCCCTCTCCGCGAGGTCAGGAGCGGGGAGGGCCGGGGGAGGGGGCCCCGGGGGAATCAACATCATCGAAAACACCAATGCTGAATAGACGGGGAGGGTCAGGCGCGCTGGCGGCGCTCGCGCTGGTGCTGGCGGGGGCGTGCGGGGGCGGGGGGGATGCGGGGCAGGTGGTGACCGTCTACTCGCCGCACGGGCGCGAGATGCTGCAGGCTTTCGAAAAGCAGTTCGAAGCGGCCAACCCCGGCGTCGACGTGCAGTGGGTGGACATGGGGTCGCAGGAGGTGTTCGACCGCATCCGCTCGGAGCGCGCCAACCCGCAGGCGGACGTGTGGTGGGGCGCACCGGCGCCGCTCTTTCAGCAGGCGGCGGGCGACTCGCTGCTGGAGCGCTTCGTCCCCACCTGGGCGGGCGCGCTGCCGGCGGACGCGAAGAGCGCCGACGGGCTGTGGCACGGCAACTACCTCACCCCCGAGGTCATCGCCTACAACTCCGCCGCCATCCCCGCGGACCAGGCGCCACAGGACTGGGACGACGTGCTGGATCCGCGGTGGAAGGGAAAGGTGATCATCCGCGATCCCATGGCCAGCGGAACCATGCGCACCATCTTCGGCATGGTGATCGATCGGTCCCTGCGCGCCACGGGGGATACGGCGCAGGGATTCCAGTGGCTGCGGCGGCTGGACCGACAGACGAAGGAGTACGTGCTGAATCCCACCATCCTCTATCAGAAGCTGGCGCGGCAGGAGGGGCTGGTGACGCTCTGGGATCTGCCCGACATCGAAATCATCAAGAAGCAGTACAATTACCCCATCGACTACGTGATCCCCCGCAGCGGCACGCCGCTGCTGGTGGACGCCGTCGCGGTGGTGCGCGGCGCGCCCAACCCGGAGCTGGCGCGGCAGTTCGTGGAGTTCGTCGGCAGCAACGCGGCGCTCGCGCCGGCCGCGCGCGACTACTTTCGCCTTCCCGCG
This sequence comes from Gemmatimonadota bacterium, assembly GCA_019348475.1. Classification (GTDB taxonomy): domain Bacteria; phylum Gemmatimonadota; class Gemmatimonadetes; order Longimicrobiales; family Longimicrobiaceae; genus Longimicrobium. The sequence goes on from JAHWJJ010000225.1 coordinate 5,431, forward strand.
CGCACCGACTTTCCCGCGGACTCACTCCCCGAGCGCCTGCGCGCCGTCCGGGCGCAGATCCGCCCCGAGCCCATCGACTGGCAGCGCCTGCAGCAGCAGGGCCCCGCCTGGATGCGCCACTGGGACGAGCACGTCCGCAACCAGGGCGGGCGATAAGCCGCACTTATCGTGAGTGTAGACCCCAAGGGCGTCTGGCCATCCCAGTATCCACCGCTGGACGTGTGGCTCGGGTGGTTAATTGACCCAGCAGACGCCGCGTTCATTAGGTGGACTTTCCCAACTGATAAGCACCGTGATGACTTTGTTGAACGGATAGATTCGTTTTCTGAGGAGACGGTGCGTCTTGTCCTCCGCTCGTTTCTTATCGAGTCCACGTCGCTCGGGTGTGACGACCGGCACTGGAAATTCCGGGAGTATCTGTCAGCCAATGCTACCAATGATCCTCGACTGCAGGAAATGCTGGATGGAAATCCGAATTCAGAATATCACCGCAGGTTGGCATACTGGCAGATCATGGGAAGGCGTGGGCCACCGCCTTGGGAGGGTCTCACCTGGGTTCTCGATCTTTTACCCGAGCATCCGGAAAAGGCTGTAGATGCGATCAGCGCCTACATCGTTGCTCACGGACAGATCCTGCCCGACGGTAGGTTCTCGGGACTCGGCGACGCGGCTGATTTGATCAGGATCCGTTTCATTGGTGTCCCGACCACCGAAGACGAGGCAGTTGAGCTGATCCGGGCGCTTGATTGGGATCGCTTCGAGGCCCTTGTAGCGCGCTTGTATGCCGCGATGGGCTACAGCACGCGCCTTACACGAGCGGGTGCGGACGGAGGCTATGACATAGAGGCCACTCGCAGCGGTCCGGGTAAGCAGGAGCGCATCCTTGTCGATTGCAAACGGCACAACAAACCGGTCGGCGTGACGCCAGTGCGTGGAATGCTCGGGTTGGTGATTGAACACCGCGCCAACAAGGGCGTCCTGGTAGCATCATCCGGATTCACACGACCGGCGCGTGTGTTTTCAGCCTCTGACGCGCGTATCGAACTGCTCAATGCCAAAGCACTCGTGCCGCTGCTGAATCAGCATCTTGGAGCCAAATGGCCGGAACGACTAGAATCGCTGATCGCAGAGGGCTTCCGGAGCCGGGCAGCGTGAATTCGCAGAAAGTGCACACGGCATCCTTGCAGTTGAACCGCTTGACCCGCCGCTTCGGCGAGACGCTCGCGGTCGACAGTGTGTCGCTGGAAGTCGCGGCGGGCGAGTTCCTTACGCTCCTCGGCCCCTCCGGCTGCGGCAAGACGACCACGCTGCGGATGATCGCGGGGTTCGAGCAGCCCACGTCCGGCCGCGTGGTCGTGGGGGACCGCGACGTCACGGGGCTGCCGCCGCAGCGGCGGGACGTGGGGATGGTGTTCCAGAACTACGCGCTCTTTCCGCACCTGGACGTGTGGGAGAACGTGGCGTTCGGCCTCAAGTCGCGCGGCGACCGCAGGGACGGCGTGGCGCCGCAGGTGAAGCGCGCGCTGGAGCTGGTGGAGATGGGCGGATACGGCCGGCGCAAGGTGCAGGAGCTTTCCGGCGGCCAGCAGCAGCGGGTGGCCCTGGCCCGCGCGCTCGCGCCGGAGCCGCCGCTGCTGCTGCTGGACGAGCCGCTCAGCAACCTGGACGCCGCCCTGCGCGAGCGCACGCGCGACGAGCTGCGCGCCCTGCTCAAGCGGCTGGGGATGACCGCCGTGTTCGTCACGCACGACCAGGAAGAGGCGTTTGCGCTCTCGGACCGCGTCGCGGTGCTGAACCTGGGACGGCTGCAGCAGCTGGGCACGCCCCAGGAGCTGTACGGCGCCCCCGCCAACGCCTTCGTCGCCGCCTTCTTGGGCCGCGCCAACTTCTTCGCCGCGACGGTGGATTCGGTGGATGGCGATGGCGCCGTCTGCCGCCTGTCCACC
>JAHWJJ010000226.1 GCA_019348475.1 Gemmatimonadota bacterium
GAGGTGGCTCAGCACCGGCGCGGCGCGCACGTTCCCCGGCGCGTCGCCCTCCGGAGCGGCGCCGGGGCCGTCCTCCTCCTCCGCGGACGCGAAGGCGGTGTCGGCGACGGGTGCGGCCGGCGCGGCGGATTTGCGGCCGCGGACCGCGCGCGGCGTCTTCGCCCGCTCCGGCGCCTGCTCCGGCTCCTGCGGCTGTTGCGGCTCATGACCCTGCTCCGGAGGGTCCGCAGGGAGCCAGGCGTCGCGCAGGGTGGCGGAGGTGGCGCCGCGGGGAAGGCAGCAGCCGCGCTCGCCCCAGGTGTACAGCTCGATGCGGTTGTGCGCGCGGTGAAAGCGCAGCGTGGGGCCGTGCGCGCGCACGGGCTCGAACACCTGGTACGCCTCGCCCGGCACGGCGGCCAGGTCGTCGGTGGAGAGCACCCGTCCATCCGCCGGCATCCCCTCCCACGCCGTGACGAAGAACAGCTCGCCGCGGGCGACGGTCTGCTCCACCGCGTCCACCTCCACGTGGACGAAGGCGCGGGCGTTGCACCCCTCGTGCAGCGCGTAGTCCACCAGGCGCAGGTGGCGGCGCACCGAGGTGCGGCGGCGGGCGGTCTCCAGGTACGCCTCGGTGGCGACGGCGTCCTGGTAGTAGCTCAGCTCGTCGCCCGCGAAGGCCATCAGCTCCACCAGCGCGATCCCCACGTCCGGGACGTGCCGCTCCGTCCACCGGGGGAGGGTGAGGGAGAGGCGGTCCAGCATCAGCTGCCGAAAGCTGGCGTAGTCCTTGGCCAGGTAGTGCGCCGGCCCGGGGCCCTCCGGCGCCGGGGGCGGCGCGGGGGGCGGCGCGCAGTCCAGCGGCGAGGGGCACGCGGCCTTGAAGGTGAAGTCCACGGTGGCGTAGCGCGCGTCGAAGCCGCGCATCCGCCGCTCGGTGGGGTGGCCGCGCTCGTCCGCCTGCACCATCGCCAGGGTGTAGGTGCTGAAATCGCCGGGGCGGTCGATGGAGACCACCAGCCGGTCGTCCAGCGCGGGATCGGGGTCCCGCACCACCTCCACCTCCGTCACGCGGATGCCGCGGATGCGGCGCCCGCCGCGGATGGCCACGTTGCCGCGCCGCACCTCCGGCGGCGCCTTTCCCAGAAAGTGGACCGTCAGCCGGCGCTGGTCCGGCGACACCTCCACGAAGTCGAGCCCGTTCAGCTCCGCCTTGCGGACGCGCGCGCGGCGGCCGCCGCCCCGGCACGTGGCGCTCATGCGGCCTCGCGGGTGATGGTGGCGGTGCGCACGTCGCCCGTGCGGCGCACCGCGTAGACGACGGTCACGCGCAGGGCGCCGTCGTCGGCCTCCACGTCCAGCCGCTGCACCTCGATCACGTCCCCCAGCCAGCGCTGCAGTGCGCCACGCACGGTGAACTCCAGCGCGGCCGCGATCTCGCTGCCGTTGGGCGCGAACACCATCGCCATCAGGCCGCTGCCAAAGTCGGGGCGGTTCACGCGCTCGCCCGGCGAAGTGAGCAGAAGCTGCTCGATCATGTCGCGCACGTGTTCGTCGTCGGTGGTGAGCGCCGTGGTGCCGCCGGGCGCCAGGTGCAGCGGGTAGTCGATGTTCATGGCTCTCCGGGGAAGGCGGAGTGCGGAAGAGTGCGAAAGTGCGAAAGTGCGAAAGTGCGAAAGTGCGAAAGTGCGTGGGTGCCTGCCCTCAGCTGCGGCTGCGTTTGATCGCGGGGATCGGGTGCCCACGTTCGATCTGCTCCACTGGTCCACCCTGGCGCTCGCGGAAGGGGCAGTGCCGGACGCGAGCGGGTGAGGGCCCCATCACTCCATCACATCGCGATCACCTTCTTCTGCGAGACGGACGGAATGAGCGGAGTCCCCGTCGGCGCGCACACGGCCTGCCCGGTGGTGACGATCACCGGCGCGCCCATGGAGAACACCCGGGTGGCGCCCGACAGGTAGTTGGCCGTCACACACGGGCCCCCCGCGTTGGGCGGGAGCGTGCACCCGGCCACCACGTACGGGCCCGGCACGGTGGCGATGGGCTGGCCGCCCACGAACACCCGCGCGCTGGGTATGGTGGGGGTGGCGGTGCCGGCATGGACGCACTTCACGGTGGCGCCCACGTGCAGGATGGGACCGGGCATGACGGTGTCCTCCCTCGGTTCTTTACTTGACCAGCAGCGCGCCCATGTTCACCGTCACCGCGCCGGCGGTGATGGTGATCATGCCGCCCTTGCCGTCCATCATGGTGATCCCGGTGCTGTCCACCCGCACCATGGGACCCGCGGGGCCGGCCGCCGTCTCCAGGGTGATCCCGTCCCCCGGCGCGCTGGCGATCACGATGCGGTTCTGCGCGTTCGGCGACTGGATGACGATGGGGCCCGCGGGCTGCGGCGGCGCCAGCGCGCGCGTGGGCACCTCGCCCGTCCCCCAGAAGCAGCCGCTCCAGATCGGCTTTTCCGGGTCGCCGCCCTCGAACTCCACCCACACGTTCGCCTGCAGCGGGGGGATGGCGTACGTTCCCGCATTGATCCCCGCCATCGGCACGCACGGCATCGCCCAGCTCAGCACGTTGTTCCCCAGCACCGCCGGGCAGCTCACCTGCACCCGGCCGCGGTGCTCCGGGTCCATGTTCTGGTTCACCTTGCCCCGGTACTTGCCCCAGAAGCGCCTCATGGCCGCACCAGGGGAAGCAGGCTGCCGGTGCCCTCGCGGTTCAGCGTGAACCGCTGTTTGTACTCGCCCTTCTTGATGGAGTGGGTCACGCTCTGCACGTACCAGTTCCCGTCGTGGGTGAACCCCGCCCCGCGCACGCCCACGATGCTGCGGGCGCGAAGGATGTCGCCGTACTGAAGTGCGTCCAGCTCGCCGCTGGCCGTGGCCGTCCGCTCCAGCGACGCCTGCACGCCCGCCACGGCGCGCACCTGCGCCTGCATGGCCGAAAGTCCCACGGCCAGCTCCGCATCGTGCCGGCTCATCCCGGGCTGTCCGTTCGGCCCCTGCATCAGCGCCTCCACCGACTCCTGCGTGCGCGTGAGCACCGTGGTGCGCACCTTTCCCCCGTTCGCCGCCGCCGCGGGGACCAGCGCCAGCGGCGGCTGCACGGGCATCGGCGGCGCCCCCACCGGCATGGTGACGTTGGTGTCGGTGTCCTGGTGCAGGTCCGCCACCATGGCGGGCGAGAGCGCGTTGTACGAAAAGCTCATGGAAGACACGTTGCTCCCCGGGCCCATGTTCACCGACAGGGCCTTTTCCGGCATCCCCACCCGCACGGGGGGGCCCCAGTACGCCCTGTTGACCATGGGCACGCTGGTGGGCTCCACGTAAAAGACGTAGGAGTAGCGCTCCGCCAGCGCGTTCAGGTGCTCCAGGTCGGTTCCCGTCTGCTGTGGGATGCGCCGGGTGGGGACGGGCGCGTCGATCATGAACGGCGGCATCACCGCCGGCACCAGACCGTACGGGGCGTATTTGGCGATGATCGCCGTGGCGATGGCGTTCTCCGTCATCCCCGGCCAGGGCATGCGCAGCTGCTCCAGGTCCATCATCACACTCACGTCCTCGCCCGTCACGGTGAGGGTAGAGGCGCCCGGATCTTCGCTGGGGGTAAGGGTGATCTGGGTGATCACCCCGTCCATCAGCACCCGCGGCAGGAGGTTGAAGCGCACCATCACCACCACCCGGGTGAACGGCCTCAGCAGCGGATGGGTGACCAGCGGATAGTCCCGCAGGTCCAGCGGGCCGCTGCGCCCCACCTGGAACTGCAGCTGAAAGCCCGAACGCCCGCGGTCGCTGCTGGTGACCTCCACGCCCACCAGCGCCTCGGCCAGGGGCAGCGGCACGGGGATGGCCAGGATGGGGCCCATCATCAGCGTAAGGTGCGCGCCCAGCAGCATCGGCCGGTCCTCAGGGAAGGGGAATGCGCAGCAGGCGGCCCGGCTCGCGAACGAGGTCCGGCGGATACATGGCGTCGTTGGCGTCGGCCACGCGCCAGAACTGCAGCGGGTCGCCCAGGGCGCGGGCCGTCACCAGGTCCATGCGGTCGCCCTGCGCCACCGGCACCTCCGCCAGCAGGGCGTGGCTCCCGGCCGGGGGCACCAGGCGGCGGCGCACGTACGCCACCTGCCGCCCGTCGGGAAGCGTGTGCAGCGCGGTCTCCAGGCCGTAGTAGCGGCTGGTGTGCTCGAACATCCCCTTCCTCCGTTCAGAAGATCTTTACGTCGCCGCCCGCCACCTGCCCCAGGTTGCCCACGCTGCCGACGACGGCCAGGGCCTCCTTGGCGATCTGGTGCACCACGAACAGCGAGTAGCCGGGGTTGGTGAGCGACAGGTCGTTGTAGCTCAGCACCCGCATTCCCAGCGACACGCGGGCGCGAATGGGGTTCAGGTCCGGGTCGTACGCTTCTTCGGTGACGCTGAATTCCGTCAGCCGCACCGGCAGCACCCGCTTGAGCCCCCACACCAGCAGGGTGAGCGGCCCCACCGGCGGCAGCACCTCCAGCGTGCCCACCGCCATCAGTACGGTGTTGGCGATGACCAGGGCGCTCTTGGGATACAGCAGCATTTCGAGCGCGGCCAGCTGGGGGTGGATGCCCAGCGTGGAGGTGAGCCCGTCGCCCTCTTCCAGCCTGTCGGTGGCGTCGATCTCCACGTCCATCTTGATGGTCTCCACCGGCGCGCCGCGCAGGCGCATGGCCTCGCTGCGCGCCCCGCCCTCGCCCGCGGCCTGCGCCTGCAGGGTGCGGGTAACGGTCTCGGGGTTGTACTGGAAGACCACCACGCTGGCCACGGGGTTCAGCGGGTCCAGGCCCACCAGTGCGCCCTTCAGGACGCGCGGGGAGTTGGGAAAGTCGGCCATGCGGTTTTGCGGGCTTCAGTCGCAGGCGCCGCGGCGTCCGACGCGCGCGCCGTGTTGTCTCACGTTTCGTATTCCTCGGGCGCGGCGAATTCCACCCCGGTAATGCCGGCCCGCTCCATCCGCTCGCGCAGGACGCCGCTTACCAGGACGATGTCGCGAACCTCGTCCATCCGCGCGATGCTGCGCCCCTGCAGCGGCGCCAGATCAACCGCGAGGCGGCGGAGCTCGGTGATAAAGGGCGTGTCGCCCAGCGTCTCGAAGTTCGACGCGGCGCGGTCCAGGCAGGCGACGTTGCCCAGGATGTTCATCATCCGGTACGTCAGATCCGTTTCCCCCGTCCGCGTGCACACCAGCCGGACGGGGTGGTACTCCACCTCATCCGCCCCACCCGCGTCGGCGAGGACGTCGCGGAACCGGGCGGAGACCACCGGGAACAGGTGCACGCCGGACACCAGGTCCGGCCGGGTGGCCGCCGGGTCGGTGTACCGCAGCTCTGCCGGTTCGCCAGCGGTGATGGGCACCCCCTTCGCGTAGTCGAAGTCGTACGCGCGCGGGGCATCGTAGTCCTCGATGAAGACGTGCCCCGGGGCCACCCGCGGGGCGAGGACGAAGTACCGCTCCATCTCGCCCGCCATCAGTCCAGGGCCTCCGTCCCATTCATCAGCGCGTTCCGCAGACGCGTCGTCAGCGAGTCCACGGCCGCGGCCGCCTGCGCGCGCGCCTGCGCCCGGGGTACGCCGCTGGCCAGTGCGGCCTCGTACGCATCCGCGATTCTGGCCAGGCGCGTCGCCACCCGGCGGGTGTAGTTGGGGTGGGATGTGAAGTGCAGGCTCGCGTTGGCCCACGCCGGGTACGCGGCGGCCAACTGCGGGTTGGGCGGCAGCATCACCCCGTTGCGCGCGCCGTCCTCGAAGCCGAAGCCCACCTCGTCCAGGAAGCTGCGCAGGCGCTGGTTGCTGCGCAGCTCGCGCGGGACGATATGGTGCGCGTTGAAGTTGGCGGGCTGCCCGGTCGGGATGCCCCGCCGCAGCTGGGCGGTGCTCTCCCGGTTCATCAGGTACCGGCGGATGTCCTCGCGCGTACCGCGGCCGAACTGCTGGTACAGCGACCTGCGCGCGCTGGGCGAGAGGTTCCGGAGCTCGGCCACGGCCTGGCTGGGCGCGGTGTCGACGCCCACCAGGTAGCCGCGGCGCCGGCCCACCTGGTAGACATCGCCCACCTCGGGACGCCCCCCGGTCGTCGGCAGGTTCTGCAGGCTGCCGTCGGCCAGCAGAATCCACGGGTTGATGTAGCCGTACAGGCGGATGCGCCGCCCCTCGAGGCGCAGCTTGAAGCGGCGGAAGCGGACGCGGTCGAACAGCCGGCGTGCCAGGTCGTCCAGCGAGCGGACGCCGCGTTCGAAGCCGGCGCGCACGCCGCGCATCACGATGCGGCCGCGGCGCATGGTCACGCCCGCCACCACGCGCGCGGCACGGCCCGGGTTGCGGATGGTGCGCCCGGCGGCGCGGACGATCTGACCGCCGGAGCGGCGCAGCGTGGTGAGCGACGCGCGGGTGGCGGCCACCGTGGCGCGCATGGTCGCGCGGGCGCCCTCGCGCACCGCCTTCAGGATCGCGCCCAGGTCGAAGATGAGCGCGAAGATCAGATCGATGGCGCCGATCGCCAGGCCCCGCGCCAGGCTCCTTGCCGCGGCGGCGATCTGTCCCACCCAGCCCTGCGTCAGGTACTCGCCGATCCACAGCGCCACCCGCGCCAGCGCCACCCCCACCATCACCACCGTCAGCAGCTGCATCAGCGCCGGGAGCGCCGCCAGCACCGCGCCGCCGCTCAGGATGTTGGCGACGATGAAGGCGGCCAGCCCCAGCACCACCGCGCCCAGCAGCCAGGGCCAGTTGCACGAGAACCACTGGCCGATCCCGTGCCGCATCTGGTGCAGCAGGTAGCGCGCGCGCTGGCCGGCGGTGAACGGGCCGTAGACGCGGTCGGCTTCGGGAACGGCGGCCTGGGTTGCGGGCTCGCCGCTCTTTTCGCGGGCACACCCGCCCTCCACGGGGCGCGACATGAGCTGCTGAAGCTGCGCCTCCGGGTCCGCCGGCAAGGCATCCGCCGCGGGCTCCGCCGCGCCGGGCGCGGCCGCCGCCTCCGCCGGCGCGGTCTGGGCGCCCGGCGGCTCGGATCCGGGCGTTCCCGGCGCGGGGGCAGGGACGGGTCCGGGCGCGGCGGTGTCCGCCGTCGACGTCTCCTCCGCCGCCATCGCCGCGTCCGCCTGGACGGCCGCCATGGTGCGCGACGGGTCCGTGGCGTTGCCGAACTCCACCTCATCGCCATCGGCAAGGTTCAGCGACGCCACGAACGCGGGGTCCAGGTTCAGCGGCGCCACCTGATCCACCTCCACCTGGTCCGCCGTCACCGGCGCCGCGGTCAGCGCGGAGGGTGCGGGCGCCGGGAGGGCGGGTGCAGGCGGCCTGGCGGCGGGCGCGGCCGCGGGGGCGACCAGGACGGCGGAGGGCGCGGGGCCCGCCGT
>JAHWJJ010000227.1 GCA_019348475.1 Gemmatimonadota bacterium
TGCTGGTGCGCAACCGCGACTGGGCCAACTGGACGGACCCCATGTCGCCCGTTCCCGTGGACGCGCAGGGGGACGACGAGGCCATGCGCCGCGTCTTCTTTCCCCGTCCCGGGCACGCGGACCTGGTCGGCGCGCTGAAGTACGACCGCACCGACGCCCGCGACATCCTGGAGCGCGCCAGCGCCCGCGAAACCACCATGCGCGTCGCGGCCGGCGCGCTCGCGAAACAGCTGCTGGGGGCGCTGGGGGTGGAGGTCGGCAGCCACGTGGTGTCCATCGGCGGCGTGGTTGCCCGCGTCCCGGGCGAACTGCCGGCGCGGCTGAACGCGGCGTCGGACCCGTCGCCCGTGCGGTGCCTGGACCCGGAGGCGGAGGGGCGGATGATCGGCCTGATCGACGCCGCGAAGCGCGACGGCGACACGCTGGGCGGGGTGGTGGAGGTGGTGGCGCGCGGGGTGCCGGCGGGGCTGGGCTCGCACGTGTCGTGGGACCGCAAGCTGGACGGCCGGCTGGCCGCGGCGCTCATGTCCATCCAGGCCATCAAGGGCGTGGAGATCGGCCTGGGCGTAGAGGCGGCCATGCGCCCCGGCAGCCGCGTGCACGACGCCATCACGCGCGAGCCGTCGGCGGAGCGGGGCGGGGGATTCGGCCGCGCGGGGAACCACGCCGGCGGGCTGGAGGGCGGCATCACCACCGGGCAGCCGCTGGTCTGCCGCGCGGCGATGAAGCCGATCTCGACGCTGATGACGCCGCTGGGGACGGTGGACCTGCGCACCGGCGAGGCGGCGGAGGCGGTGCGCGAACGCTCCGACGTCTGCGCCGTCCCCGCGGCCGGCGTGGTCGCCGAGGCGATGGTGGCCATCGTCCTGGCCGGCGCGGTGCTGGAGAAGTTCGGCGGCGACTCGCTGGGCGAGCTGCGGCGCAATTTCGACGGGTACTGCGCCCACATCCGCGCCCGCGGCGCCTTCGACGGTCGCTGACGGGCCGTTTCCCCCCGCGGGGTCTTTCGCTCGCGCGTGGCGGCGGCCCGCGATCCCACCCCCGACCGCGGCGACCACGGGGCAGGGGCGGAGCGAGCCTCGCGTGCCCTGCGGAGGCGCTCCGCGCCCGATCCAATTCTCCCTCCCCCCCACGCAGTTTGTGGGGGAAGGGCGAGGATGGGGGGCGCCGGGCGTGCACTCCACATTCCGGATTGCGGTGATGAACCTTCCGTCCCACGCTGCTCCTCCCATCCACCGCGTGGTCCTGGTGGGGATGATGTGCTCCGGCAAGTCGGCGGTGGGCGCGGAGCTGGCGCGGCGGCTGGGGTGGACGCACCTGGACCTGGACCGCGAGATCGAGCGGGCGGCGGGGCGCACGGTCCGGGAAATCTTTGCGGCGGAGGGCGAGGCGGGGTTCCGGCGGATGGAGGCGGACGCCACGGCGCGCGTCGCGGAGCGCGACCGCGTCGTCCTCTCCCCCGGCGGCGGGTGGATCACCAATCCGCGGCTGCTCCCGGCGCTGGGCCCCGGCACGCTTTGCGTCTGGCTGCGGGTGTCGCCGGAAGAGGCGGTGCGTCGCGCGGCGGCCGCGCCCGGGGAACGCCCCTTGCTCGCCGGTTCCGACCCGCTCGGGGCCGTCCGGCGGCTGCTGGCGGAGCGGGAACCCGACTACGCCCGTGCACACGTTGCGCTGCCGACCGACGGACGCTCCGTGGCCGAGCTGGCGGACGAAGTCCACAATGTGATCCGCGCCCGGGCGTCGTCGCCCGACGCAACGCGCGGGGAATCCCCCTGGAACGACTGATGGCCGGCAAGAACAACACGCGGCTGGTGGTGGTGGAGTCGCCCACGAAGGCCAAGACGATCCGCGGCTTTCTGCCGGCGGGGTACCGCGTGGCGGCCAGCATGGGCCACGTGCGCGACCTGCCGGAGAGCGCGACGGACATCCCCGCGAACCTCAAGGGGCAGGAGTGGGCGCGGCTGGGCGTGAACGTCGACGCCGACTTCGAGCCGCTGTACGTGGTCCCCTCGGGGAAGAAGAAGATCGTCGCGGAGCTCAAGGCGCTGCTCAAGGACGCCGGCGAGCTGGTGGTGGCGACCGACGAAGACCGCGAGGGGGAAAGCATCGGGTGGCACCTGGTGCAGGTGCTGAACCCCAAGGTGCCCGTGTCGCGCATCGTCTTCCACGAGATCACCCCCGAGGCCATCCAGGAGGCCCTGCGCGCCCCGCGGCAGATCGACGAGGACCTGGTGCGCGCGCAGGAAACGCGGCGCATCCTGGACCGCCTGGTGGGCTACACGGTAAGCCCGCTGCTGTGGAAGAAGATCGCCACGGGCCTTTCCGCCGGGCGCGTGCAGTCCGTGGCCGTGCGCCTGCTGGTGCAGCGCGAGCGGGAGCGGCGCGCGTTCCGCTCGGCCACGTACTGGGACCTGAAGGCCACGCTGCTGCGCGGCATCACCCCCTTCAGCGCGGTGCTGACGGCGGTGGGCGGCAAGCGCGTGGCCAGCGGGCGCGACTTCGACGAGAACACTGGACGGCTCAAGGCGTCCGACGTGGTGCTGCTGGACGAGCCGCATGCGCGGGCGCTGGAAGAGCGGCTGCGCGCGTCGGCGTGGAAGGTGGCGGAGACGGACGAAAAGCCCACCGTGCGCCGTCCGTATCCCCCGTTCACCACCTCGACGCTGCAGCAGGAGGCCAACCGAAAGCTGCGCCTGAGCGCCCGCGACACCATGCGCATCGCGCAGCGGCTGTACGAGGAGGGGCTGATCACCTACATGCGTACGGACAGCGTGCACCTGAGCGAACAGGCCATCAAGGCCTCGCGCAGCCGCATCCGCGCACTCTACGGCGACCCCTACCTGAGCCCGCAGCCGCGCCAGTTCACCACCAAAACGAAGGGCGCGCAGGAGGCGCACGAGGCCATCCGCCCCGCGGGGACGGAGATGCGGACGGTTGAGGAGCTGCGGCTGACCGGGGTGGAGGGGGCGCTGTACGACCTGATCTGGAAGCGCACCGTCGCCAGCCAGATGGCCGAGGCGCGGCTGACGTACCTGACGGCGATCATCGAGGCGGACGGCGCCACCTTTCGCGCGTCGGGCAAGCGCATCGACTTTCCCGGCTTCTTTCGCGCCTACGTGGAGGGGCAGGACGATCCCGACGCGGCGCTGGAGGACCGCGAGGAGCCGCTGCCTCCGTTCAAGGCCGGCGACGACCTGGCGCTGCGCGCGCTGGAGGCGCTCAGCCACACCACCCAGCCCCCTGCGCGCTACACCGAGGCCACGCTGGTCAAGACGCTGGAGCAGGAGGGGATCGGCCGCCCCAGCACCTATGCCAGCATCATCGGCACGGTGATCGACCGCGGGTACGTGGAGCGGGTGAGCAACCAGCTGATCCCCACCTTCACCGCCTTCGCCGTGACGGGGCTGCTGGAAAAGAACTTCCCCTCGCTGGTGGACACGAAGTTCACGGCGCGGATGGAGGAGGAGCTGGACGAGATCGCCGAGGGGGAGGCCCAGTGGCTTCCCTACCTGCGCGACTTCTTCCTGGGGCCCGACGGGCTGGACGAGACGGTGAAGCGGGGGCAGGGCTCCATCGACCCCCGCGAAGCGTCGACGGTGATCCTGGACGACCTGGGGGCGCGGGTGCGGATCGGCCGCTTTGGCCCCTTCGCGGAGACGGAGGCGGACGGCGAGACGTACACCGCCTCGCTCCCGGAGGGGATCGCGCCCGCGGACCTGACGGCGGAGCAGGTGTCGCAGCTGATGCGCGCCAAGGCCGAAGGGCCGGACGTGCTGGGCAAGGATCCGGAGACCGGAAAGCCGGTCCTGATGCTCCAGGGGCGCTTTGGTCCCTACGTGCAGCTGGGCGAGGCGGAGGAGGGGTCCAGGGCCAAGCCCAAGCGCGCCTCGCTCCCCAAGGGGATGAACCCCGCGGAGGTGACGCTGGAGTTCGCGTTGCGCCTGCTCTCCCTCCCCCGCACCCTGGGCACGCACCCGGAGACGGGGAAGGAGATCCAGGCGAACGTGGGACGCTTTGGGCCGTACGTGGTGCACGACGGCGACTTCCGCTCGCTCGCCAAGACGGACGACGTGTACACGGTGGACCTGGCCCGCGCGCTGGAGCTGATCTCGCAGCCCAAGGCGGGGCGCGGCCAGCGGGCCGCGGTGGAGCCGCTCCGCACGCTGGGCGCGCACCCGAAGGACGGCGAGCCGGTGAACCTGTACGAGGGGCGCTACGGACCGTACGTAAAGCACGGCGGCGTCAATGCGTCGCTCCCCAAGGGGGTGGGGCCGGACGAGGTCACGCTGGAGCAGGCCGTCACCCTGCTGGCCGAGCGCGAGGCCGCCGGGCCGCCCAAGAAGGCTGCGCGCCGCGGGGGCCGCGCCGCCCCCAAAGCGGCGCGCACCGCGGCGAAGTCGGGGTCGAAGGCGAAGGCCGACACGGGGGAGAAGAAGCCGGCGCGGTCCGCGAAGTCGAAGACCGCCGCCGCCGCCCGCACTGCCGCCGCCAGGTCAACCGCCCGCACCGCGTCGAAGACGGCGGGCAGCCGCACGGGCGCGAAGAAGCCGAAGAAGTAAGGGGCCCCTCCCCCAGCCCCTCCCGCTCGTTCCTCGCGGACAGGGGACAGGCTTGCTGCCTTTGCTGGCCGGGTTGCGGGCGCGTGGGGTGGCGGATCGTTAGATTGCCCTCCTCCGGGTTCGGGGGAGGGCAAGGCGTTTGGGAAAGGGGCCCTCCCCCGGCGGCGCCTTTGGGCGCGCCACCCCCCTCCCGCAGACTGCGGGAGGGGGGATACACGGCACGGGCGGCGGGGCGGTTCGGACAGTTCAGCGCGCGAGTGGGCGTTCTTCTCCCGCTCTAGAGGCGGGGGGGCGTCACGGCGGAAGGGTAGAGTGGATGAAGCTCAATGCAATCGCGCCCCGCCGGGCGAGCGCACCGGTGCCCGGATCGTGCAGTAAATCCAATGAGTCTAAGAAGTTGCAGTCATAACGGAGAGGGAAAGATGGCCGAGGTGACGGTGGTGGGAGGCGGGCTTTCGGGCTCGGAGGCGGCGTGGCAGCTGGCGGAGCGCGGACACGACGTCACGCTGTTCGAGATGCGCCCCGTGCGCGGGACGGAGGCGCACAAGACGGAGCTGCTGGGCGAGATCGTCTGCTCCAACACCTTCAAGAGCGAAGACCCCTCCAATGCGCACGGGCTGCTGAAGCTGGAGATGGACGCGCTGGCCGTGGGCGGCTCGCTGCTGCTGGCCTGCGCCCGCGAATCGCGCATCCCCGGCGGCACGGCGCTCACCGTGGACCGCGGCGAGTTCGCGCAGCGGATGACGGACGCCATCGCATCCAACCCGCGCATTCGCGTGGTCCGGGAAGAGGTCACGGAGCTGCCCGCAGGCCCCGCCATCATTGCGACGGGGCCGCTGACCAGCGACGCCCTCTCCGCCTCCATCCGCCGCGCCCTGGGCGACGAGGGGCTGGCCTTCTTCGACGCCATCGCGCCCGTGGTCAGCGCCGACTCGCTGGACATGGACACGCTCTTCTTCGCGTCGCGGTGGGGCAAGGGCGAGGAGTCTGCCGGCGATTACCTGAACGCGCCGATGACGAGGGAGCAGTACGAGGCCTTCATCGAGGCGCTGAAGGGCGGGGAGGAGCACGCGGGGCACGACTGGGAGAACGTCCCCTACTTCGAGGGCTGCCTCCCCATCGAGGTGATGGCGCACCGCGGGCCGGAGACGCTGCGCTTCGGCCCCATGAAGCCGGTGGGCCTACCCGTACCGCAGTGGGACGGCAAGTGGGCGCACGCCGTCGTCCAGCTGCGGCGGGAGGACCGTGCGGGGAACATGTGGAACCTGGTCGGCTTCCAGACGCGGCTGCGCATCCCCGAACAGAAGCGCATCTTTCGCATGATCCCGGGGCTGCAGGACGCGGAGTTCCTGCGCTGGGGATCCATCCACCGCAACACCTACCTCAACTTCCCCGCGCGCCTCTCCGCCCACGGCTCCCTGCGGGACCGGCCGGATCTGCTCTTCGCCGGGCAGGTGACGGGGGTGGAGGGGTACACGGAGTCCACCGCCGTCGGCATCCTGGCGTCCATGAACCTGGACCGCATCGTCCGCGGCCTGGACCCCGTCATCCCCCCGCCCACCACGATGATGGGCGGCTTGATGCGCTACCTGCGCGAATCCGACCCCAGGCACTTTGCGCCCATGAACAGCAACTTCGGCCTGCTGGACCCGCTGGACCGCCGGGTGAAGGACAAGGACGAGAAGCGCGCGTTGCTCGCGGAGCGCGGGCGCACGGACTTCGCGGCGTGGATGGAGGCCAGCGGCGTCACCGGCGGCGTGCAGGCCGCGGCGGCGCGGTGACCGACGCGGGCGCGGCCGCCGAGGTGCAGCGCGGGGGCGAGCTGGACGAGTTCATGCGCTACGTGGCGCACGAGCGGCAGCTTTCACCCCAGACGGTGCGCGCGTACGCGGACGACCTGCGCGAGTTCCACGAGTTCCTGGACCGCTACTATGGCGCGCCGGAGTGGTCGTGGGGCGGGGTGGACCGTCTGGCCATCCGCGCCTGGATGGGCGACTGCGCCACCCGCCGTGGCCTGGCGCGGACCAGCATCGCGCGCAAGCTCTCCGCCGTCCGCTCCTTCTATCGCTTTCTGCACGTGGAAGAGCGCGTGCAGGCCAACCCCGCCCGCGCGGTCCGCACGCCGAAGAGGCAGCGCACCCTCCCCGGCTTCCTGACCCGCGAGCAGATGGACGCCGTGTTCGAGACGGCGATGATGCGCGCGCAGGCCGGGGGATTCCGTGCCCAGCGCAACCTTGCCATCGTGGAGCTGTTCTACTCCGCCGGGCTGCGCGTCTCGGAGCTGCAGGGGCTGGGGATGGATTCCATCGACCTGGTGAGCGAGCGGCTGCGGGTGCTGGGAAAGGGGCGCAAGGAGCGCATCGTCCCCATCGGCGGGATGGCGGTGCGGGCGCTGCGCACCTACTACGACAGCCGCGCCCGGATCATCGCGCAGGCGTCGCGGCCGGACGCCCGAGCCGTGTTCGTGGGGCAGACCGGGCGCCGGCTGGGCGTGCGGCAGGTGCAGAACGTGGTGACCGACTTTCTGCGCGAGGTGGCGGGCGAGGCGGGGCTCTCGACCCACTCCCTCCGCCACACCTTCGCCACGCACATGCTGGACGCCGGCGCGGACCTGCTGGCGGTCAAGGAACTGCTGGGCCACGCGTCCCTCAGCACCACGCAGATCTACACGCACACCAGCAAGGAGCGGCTGAAGCGCGTCTACCGGCAGGCGCATCCGCGAGCGTAGACGGAAGTGCGTGAGTGCGTGAGTGCGTGAGTGCGTGAGTGCGTGAGTGCGTGAGTG
>JAHWJJ010000228.1 GCA_019348475.1 Gemmatimonadota bacterium
CGTGTCGATCAGCTCGCGCCCCGGCGCAACCAGGCGCACCCGGCGACTGGCGTCGGCGGCGTGGACGTCGCCGCGGCGGGCGGCCCGCTCACGAAGCCCCAGCCTGCCGAGCCGCCCCAGCGCCAGCGGCACGCGCAGCCGCCGCGCGCGGTGGGCGATGAAGGGAAGGTCGAACCCGTGCAGGTTGTGGTTTTCGATGACGTCGGGATCGGCCGCCTGGACCACCTCCACCAGCCGCCGGATCAGCCCGGCCTCCGCCGCGTCGCCCTCCCCGTTCGCCTCCAGCACCTGCACCGCGCCGGACGGGTCCCGGACCGCGATCATGAAGATGCGGTCGCGCGCCGGGTCCAGCCCGGTGGTCTCCAGGTCGAACTGCAGGCGGTGGAGATCGTCGAAGGCCAAGCCCCCGAAGTACGTGCGCCCCGTCGCCACCAGGTACTGCTCCTCCGGCGGCAGCGCGAGCACGGACTCGGCGCCCAGCTCGCGCAGGTGGGGCACGCGCCGGCGCAGCCGCCGCGACGCACCCTCCAGCACCGTCGCCGCCAGCGCAGCGCCGTCGCCGGCGGAGACCAGGAACCGCAGTTCGCCCTCCCCGGACAGCTCACGGTACCAGACGTCGGCGCCGGGCGTCCCCTCCGGTGCCAGCGACGGCCCCAGGTGCCGCAGGTCGTCCAGGCGGTCCAGGAGAATCCAGGGCCGGAACCGCTCGTCTTCGCGCACCAGCGCGCCCGTTTCGGCGATCCGGCGCCAGACGATGGCGCGCCCGTCCGGCTCCGCCCAGACGGAGACGATCCCCGGCGTCGGGTCCCATCCCCACAGCCATTCGTCCTCGGGCGAGCGCGCGCCGGCGTCCTGGTGCGGGATGCTCATCCAGCCAACTTCGAGGCGGCGGAGGACGGACGCAATCGGCTGGTGGTGAGCAGGCGTGGAGAAAGACGGAGTGCGTCCGGTCGAGTCCACCGAGGTCGCGCGGTCGTGAGCGCGAATAGAACCGCGTTCAGGGGCCGGCCCGCGGTGGAGCGATTGAAATCGCCGTCGGAAAATCGCAAAGTCCGCCTGCGTGGGCTGTACGTATGGCAGCCTCTGCGAGAGCCCGCCGCAATTCAACCTCCCCCAGGGGTTTTTGGGCGAGGTGCGAGCATAAGCGAGCGGAGGGGGCGCGGCGCGGATCCGGCCATACCTGCTGGCGTTCGGCGGTCTTCCATTCCGCGTTGCGCGGCGGCTCCCTGGACGCAAACGACCGGCGGGTGGGGGTTGTGAAGAGCGGCATTACGTTCAGCGTCCCCCGAAGAATGTACCACCATCGGCTGGCGCACAACGCGCAGCGATCCCCCAGCCCGCGGCGGTCCGCGCCACGTCAACACCGCCCCGGCAGGTCCGCGCGGTTGAAAGATGTCGCCCGTACGTATAGGTTGCACTGTATGAGGCGCCGCTCCCGGACCCCCGTTGCGCTGATCGCGCTGCTCACGCTCCTGGTCTCCACGACCGAGACGCTGTGGGCCAGCGTGTGCGCGCCGGAGATGCCGGGAGCCGCCGCGGCGGCCGAAGCTCACGCGCCGGCCGCGCACGCCGAGCCGGGGTGCGCGGGCGAAGCAGCCGGCTCCGGAGCCGAGCGGCCCGCAAGCGAGCACGGCGGCTCCGCGCCCGAGCAGCCGCACTGCCCGCTGCTGGCCCTGGGGAGCGCGGGCGCGTGCGTGCCCGCCTCGCTGCCGTCGCGCACGGCCGCGCAGGCCGAGCTTCCCGGCGAGCGCGCGGCGCTCGCCGCGTCCCTAGACTCCGCCCCCGACCTTCTCTTCTCCGCTCCGCCGTTCCACCCCCCGAAGGCGTAGCTCTCGCCGGGCGCTCCGCCCGGCACCGGTTCCCGTAGATCCACAGACGACGAACCCCTGCCTGGAGCACCCGCTCCGGCCGCGCCGTGCGCGCGTCCGGAACCGGACCTCCGGGAGAGAGCTACCGTGTTGCGATCCCAGACCCCGTGGGTCCTGCTCCTCTGCGCCGCCGCGGCCTCCGCGTCCGCGCAGGAGCCGGCCCCTGCCCCGCCCCGCGCCGCCGCCGCGGCCACGGCGGAGCTCCCCGACACCGCCGGCGTCGACGCAATCGTCGCCCGCGCGCTGGCCGTGCATCCCTCCATCCATGCGGCGGAGGAGCGCGTGCGGGCGGCCCGCGCGCGCGTGGCGCCCGCCGGCACCTGGCCCGACCCCATGCTGATGGCGGGGATCCAGAACTTTCCCCTCAGCGATCCGGGCTTCGGCGACTTCATGACCATGAAGATGGTGGGCGTGTCGCAGACCGTGCCGCATCCCCGCCGGCTGCGGCTGCGCGTGGAGGTGGCCGAGCGGGAGGCCGACGCCGCCGAGGCGCGGCTGCGCGCGGCGCGGCTGGAGCTCGGCCGGCGCGCGCGGGACGCGTACCACGAGCTCGCGTGGCTGGACCAGGCGCTGGAGGTGCTGGCGCGCAACCAGTCGCTGCTCGCCGGCTTCATCCGCGTCACCGAGTCGCGCTACGGCGTGGGGACAGGCACCCAGGCGGAGGTGCTGAAGGCGCGCGTGGAGACGGCGGCCCTGGCCGAGCAGGCCGCCGTGCTCGCGGAGCAGCGGCGGGTGGCGCAGGCGCGGCTGAACGAAACGCTGGACCGCTACAGCGAAACGCCGCTTCCGCCCGTGCGGATGCCCGCGCGGATCACGGCCCTGGCGGCGCCCGCGTCCGCGGGCGCGGTGCGCTTCGTCTCGCCCGCGCTGGGGGCGCGCGCGGCGGGGTCTCCCCTTCCCCCGCTGCTGGCGGTGGAAGAGATGGCCGTGGCGAACAGCCCCCTGCTGGCCGAGCACCAGGCGATGGTCCAGGCCGCCGCCGCGCGGGTGGAGCTGGCCCGGCTGGAGGTGCGGCCGGACGTGGACGTGTCGCTTCAGTACGGCCAGCGCGACGGGATGCCGGACATGGTGTCGGCAAGCGTGGCGGTTCCGCTCCCCGTCCGCCGGGGGCGGCGCCAGGACGAGGGCGTGGCGGAGGCGCGGGCCGAGCTCGCCGCGGCGGAGGCCGCGCGCCACCAGGCGCGGAACGCGGTGCGGCTGGAGGCGGCGCGCCTGCACTCCGAGCTGGAGCGCGACCGCACCCAGCTGGCGCTGTACGTGGGCTCCATCATCCCCCAGGCGCGCGCGGCGCTGGAGTCCGCCGCCGCCGGGTTCCAGGTGGGCCGCGTGGAGCTGATGGCGCTGCTGGACGCGCAGGCTGCGCTCTTCACCTACGAGACCGAATACCACCGCCTGCTGGCCGACTTCGCCCGCACGCTGGCGGAGCTGGAGCGGGTGGTGGGAAAGGAGATCGCACCATGAGCGGGATGAACCGGTGGCGCTCCGTCTGGACGGGCGCGTCGCGGCGCACGCGGCGGGTGGCCGTCGCGGGCGCGATCGCCGGCGTGGCCGTGATCGGCACGTTGGCCGTGGCCGCGTCCGGCGGGGGCGAGGAGAAGGAGCCGCGCGGGCAGGCGCGGACCGGCGAGATGGCCGGGATGGAAGGGATGGACATGGCGGGAATGAACATGAGCGGCGACGGCTCGGTTCAGCTCACCGCCGGCCAGATCAGCGAGTTCGGGATCACCTTCGCCTTCGCGGAGCAGCGGACGCTCTCGGACGAGGTGCGCACGGTCGGGATCGTCAACTTCGACGAGACGCGGATCGCGCAGATGGCGCCGAAGTTCAGCGGGTTCGTGGAGCGGCTGTACGTGGACTTCACGGGGAAGCCGGTCCGCCGCGGGCAGCCGCTGCTGGAGATCTACTCGCCGGAGCTGGTGGCGGCGCAGGAGGAGCTGCTGCTGGCGGGCCGGCTGCAGCGCACGATGGGCGAGAGCTCCGTCCCCGGCGTCGGCGGCGGCTCGCCGGACCTGGTGGCTGCCGCGCGGCGCCGGCTGCTGCTGTGGGACGTCTCGCCGGCCCAGGTGGACGAGGTGCTGCGCAGCGGGCGGGTGCGCCGCACGCTGACCCTGCACGCGCCCGTCTCCGGCGTCGTCGTGGAGAAGCCCGTCGTGCGCGGGCAGGCCGTCGCGGCCGGGCAGACGCTGTACACCATCGCCGACCTGACGGAGGTGTGGGTGGAGGCGGAGCTGCGCGAGGCGGACGCCGCCACCGTGCAGGAGGGGACGCCGGCGACGGTGGAGCTGGCCGCCTTTCCCGGGCGGCCGATCGCGGGGACGGTGGAATACGTCTACCCGACGCTGCAGCAGGAGGCGCGCACGTTGAAGGCGCGCATCTCCGTCCCCAACCCCGGCGGGCGGCTGAAGCCCGGGATGTACGCCACGGTGCGGCTGGCCGCGCCGGGGCGCACGGCGCTCACCATCCCCGCCTCGGCGCTGGTGCGCACGGGGGAGCGGACGCTGGTGTTCGTGGACCTGGGCGGCGGCCGGCTGGCGCCCCAGGAGGTGGAGGTGGGGCGCGTGGGCGCGGAGTACGCCGAGATCCTGGCCGGGGTGGAGCCGGGGCAGCGCGTGGTGACCTCCGCGCAGTTCCTGCTGGACTCGGAATCCAACCTCGCGGAGGTAATGCGCAGCATGGTGGGGATGGGCGGCGACATGGGCGGGATGGACATGGGCGGGATGGACATGTCCGGCGGCGGGATGGAGGGGATGGACATGAAGGGCGCCGACGTGAAGGGGATGCAGGCGCCCTCCCGGCGGGACCGGTAGGCGGCCATGCTGGAGCGAATCATCGCCTGGTCGGTCTCGCACCGCCTGATCGTCCTGCTCGCCACGGCGGCCGTGACGCTGGGGGGCGCGTGGGCCATGCTGCGCACCCCGGTGGACGCCATCCCCGACCTGTCGGACGTGCAGGTGATCGTCATGACGGAGTGGCCCGGACAGGCGCCGGAGCTGGTGGAGGACCAGGTCACCTATCCCCTCTCCACCGAGCTGCTGAAGGTGCCCGGCACCCGCTTCGTGCGGGGGATGAGCCAGTTCGGCCTCTCCGCGGTGTACGTGGTGTTCGAGGACGGCGTGGACCTGTACTGGGCCCGCAGCCGGGTGCTGGAGTACCTGAACGGCGTCCGCGACCGGCTCCCGGAGGGCGCCATGCCCATGCTGGGGCCCGACGCGACCGGCGTGGGGTGGGTGATGCAGTACATCCTGGCCGACACCAGCGGCACCCTGAACCTGGCGCAGCTCCGCTCGCTCCAGGACTGGACGGTGCGCCCGGCGCTCACCGCCGTCCCCGGCGTGGCGGAGATCGCGTCGTTCGGCGGGTTCGAGCGGCAGTACCAGGTGGAGGTGGACCCCGCGCGGCTGCTGGCGTACGGCATCCCCATCTCGCGGGTGGTGGAGGCGGTGCAGGCCTCCAACCAGGACGTGGGCGGGCGGGTGCTGGAGATGGGCGGCACGGAGTACGTGGTCCGCGGCCGCGGGCGCTTCGACGGGCTGGGGGACATCCGCTCCGTGGCGCTTGCCATCGGCCCCGGCGGCGTGCCGGTGACGGTGGGCGACGTGGCCAACGTGCAGGTGGGGCCGGAGATCCGCCGCGGCATCGCCGACCTGAACGGCCGCGGCGAGGTGGTGACCGGCTTCGTGGTCATGCGCTACGGCGAGAACCCGCTGGCCGTGATCCAGGGCGTCAAGCGGAAGATGGAGGAGGTGGAGGGCGCGCTGCCGGCCGGCGTGACCTTCGTGGCCGGCTACGACCGCTCGGGCCTGATCCAGCGCGCCATCCGCACCCTGCGCGAAAAGCTGGTGGAAGAGATCATCATCGTGGCCGCGGTCACCATCCTCTTTCTGCTGCACGCCCGCAGCGCGCTCGTCGCCATCGTCACCCTCCCGATCGGCATCCTCATGGCGTTCCTGGCCATGCGCGGCCTGGGGCTGAACGCCAACATCATGAGCCTGGGCGGCATCGCCATCGCCATCGGGGCCATGATCGACGCGGCCATCGTGATGGTGGAGAACCTCCACAAGCACCTGGAGCGCAACGAGCAGCAGGGGCGGCCCCTCTCGCACGCCGAGCTGGTGGTGCGGTCGGCGCAGGAGGTGGGGCCGGCGCTGTTCACCTCGCTGCTCATCATCACCCTCTCCTTCGTTCCCGTGTTCGCGCTGGAGGCGCAGGAGGGGCGGCTGTTCAAGCCGCTGGCCTGGACCAAGACGCTGGCGATGGCGGCGGCGGCGCTGCTGTCCATCACGCTGGTGCCGGTGCTGATGGGGCTCTTCATCCGCGGCGGGGTGAAGCCCGAGGCGGCGAACCCCGTGAACCGGTTCCTGGTGCGCCTGTACCGCCCGGTGATCGCGTGGGTGCTGCGGCACCGCTGGCAGACCGTCGGCGCGGCGGGGGTGGCGCTCGCCGTCACCCTCTTTCCCTGGTCGCGGCTGGGGAGCGAGTTCATGCCCCCGCTCAACGAGGGGAGCGTGATGGACATGCCCTCGATGTTCCCCGGCGTGGGTGCCGGCCAGGCGAAGCAGATCCTGCAGCAGCGGGACCGCGCGATGGCGGCCGTCCCCGAAGTGGAGATGGTGCTGGGAAAGGTGGGGCGCGCGGAGACGGCCACGGACATGGCGCCGCTCTCCATGATCGAGAGCGTCGCCATCCTGAAGCCCGAGAGCGAGTGGCGTCCGGGGGTGGACTACGACTCGATCGTGTCGGAGATGAACCGCACGGTAAAGACGCCGGGGGTGGCGAGCATGTGGTCCATGCCGATCAAGAACCGGCTGGACATGCTGGCGACGGGGATCAAGACGCCGGTGGGGATCAAGATCTTCGGCCCGGACCTGGCGGAGCTGGACCGCATCGGCAAGGAGATCGAGGCGCACCTGCCCATGGTGCGGGGGACCAACACCGTCTTCGCGGAGCGCGCGGTGGGGGGGCGCTACCTGGACATCGACGTCAACCGCGAGGCGGCGGCGCGCCACGGGATGAGCGTGGACCAGGTGCAGATGGCGATGATGGCCGCCATCGGGGGAATGCCCGCCGGGCAGGTGATCGAGGGGCGCGAGCGCTATTCCGTGCTCGTGCGCTACCCCCGCGAGCTGCGCGACAGTCCGGAGAAGGTGGCGGCCACGCTGGTCGCCACCCCCTCCGGCGCGCAGGTGGCGCTGGGCGAGCTGGCCTCCATCCGGGTGGTGAAGGGCTCCACGCTGATCAAGTCCGAGAACGCGTACCTGAACAACGTCGTCTACGTGGACGTGCGCGGCCGCGACATCGGCGGCTACGTGGCGGACGCGAAGGACATGCTGCGCAAGGAGCTGACGCTGCCCCCCGGCTATCGCATCGAGTGGTCGGGGCAGTTCGAGGCGATGGAGCGGGCCGGCCGCAGGCTGCGGGTGGTGGTGCCGATCACCCTCGCCATCATCTTCCTCCTCCTCTACTTCCAGTTAGATC
>JAHWJJ010000013.1 GCA_019348475.1 Gemmatimonadota bacterium
CGCGTTGTAGCGCTGCTGGTCGATGGAGAACGAGCCGTCGCCGTCGATCAGGATGCCGTTCTCCACCCCGCCGATCAGTTCGTCGAGCGGCACGTCGCGCTCGGGGTGGGGAAGCAGGTTCACGTTGGGCATGCGCTGGAACTGCACCACGTTCCAGTTCTGCGCGTAGCTGTTGCCGTGGCTGCGCACCGGCTTCCCCTGCTGCCGGTACCAGTCGGCCAGCAGGGGCGCCTGCTCGCGCGTGGTCTGCAGGTCGTTGAGAATGCCGTTCTTGACGATCAGGTACTCGTCGGGGCGCACGCCCTCGTCGTCCCAGCCCACGGTGGCCAGCGAGCCGGGGGCGCTGCGCTCGGCCTGCACGTTCATGATCTCCGGGCCGTAGCGAAAGCGGCCCAGGAACTCGCCGGGGGGGTGGATGAACGAGGTGCCCGCGTAGTTGGCCTCGTACCCCATGATACGGTCCAGCTCGGTGGGGTGGCCGATGGACTCGTGGATGATGAGCCGCAGGTGCGTGGGAAGGAGCACAAGGTCGTAGCGCCCCTGCTCCACCGGCTTCGCGGTCAGCTTTGCGGCGGCTTCCTCGGCCCACACGGTGGCGCGGGCGGGGAGGTCCGCGTCCACCACGTATTCGTATCCCAGCCCGCGCGGGGGGACGTCGGTGCTCATCCGGCTCTGGAAGTCCGATCCGTCTTCCGCCACGGCCGTCACGGTCGATACGGGAAACGTGCGGGTGAGCGTCTGCTCGATGTAGGAGCCCACCGTGCTGGCGAACACCTTCTCTTCGCGGACGAAGAAGAGCGAGGTGTTCACGAAGCGCGCGCGGGGCACCCGCATGGCGGCCTCGTTGGCCTGAATGAGCAGCGCCACCTTGTCCTCCACCGGCACGCCGAAGGGATCGATCCGCATCGGCGATTCCCAGCGCGCGTCGGGATACGCCTCCACCGGCGCCAGTTCCACGGGACGGGTGAGGGTGCGCGCGTTGGCCCGCGCCTGCGCCACCGCCTGGCGCGCCACGCGGACCACCTCGTCCGCGGTCACGTCCCGGCTGGCGGCAAAGCCCCACGCGCCGTGCGCCAGCACGCGCACGCCGAACCCGTACGTCTCGGCGTCGGAAAAGTCCGTGATCTGCCGCTCGCGCGTGCCGATGGACTGGGTGCGGTTGCGCTGGATGCGGACGTCGGCGTACGCGGCCCCCGCGGAGCGCGCCGCGTCCAGCGCGCGCGCCGTCAGTTCGCGCTCGTCGGTATCCTGCATGCTGCCCGCGTGCAGGTGCCGCGGCTGCAGCAGCGCCAGCCCCGCCGCGCCCAGGGTGCCGCGCTGGATGAACTCCCGGCGTTTCATGCGATCCGTGCTCCGGAGGTGAGGTGTTGATGCGGATTTTTTAGCATCATCGTGCGTTACGGGCGGATCCGCAAGGTTGTTGTTCCGTCAGGGGCCGCCCCTCCGCTCGCTCAGGCTCGCACCTCCCCCGAAGTGCCGGGGGAGGTTGAACTGCACGGGGTGAGGTTCGGTCGCGATCTCGGGATCCCCGCCGCGCCCCCTCCGCTCGCTCAGGCTCACACCTCCCCCAAAAAACCCTGGGGGAGGTTGGCGCAGGCAGGGTAGGCGCGCCTCACTGGCTCCGAGCAGCCCCCTCCGCTCGCTCAGGCTCGCACCTCCCCCGAAACTGCCGGGGGAGGTTGAACGGCAGGGGCTCACCCGTCCGGCGCGGTAGCGGGCCCCGCGCCGCTATTCCCTATTCCTTTCCCTATTCCCTGTTCCCTGTTCCCTATTCCCTCGCCCTTGCCCGCTTCTTGCGCGGCGGAGCCGCCGACCCGCGGCAGGACGCGCCGCGCGCACCCTCTCTCGACGCAATCACGACGTGAATCATCCGGATCCGGCAGGCGCGGCGCCAGGGCGCCGCATTCCCACGGCAACGTACCGCATCCAGTTCAACGCCGGCTTCACCTTCCGCGACGCCACCGACCTGGTGCCGTACCTGGCGGAGCTGGGCGTAAGCGACCTCTACGCGTCGCCGTACCTGCAGGCGCGCCCCGGGAGCCTGCACGGCTACGACATCGTGGACCACGGGCAGCTGAACCGCGAAATCGGCACCGAGCAGGAGCATGCCCGGCTGTCGGCGGCGCTGCGTGAGCACGGAATGGGCCAGCTGCTGGACATCGTCCCCAACCACATGGGGGTCGCGGGCGGCGGCAACCAGTGGTGGGCCGACGTGCTGGAGCACGGGCCCAGCTCGCCCTACTCCCCCTACTTCGACATCGACTGGACCCCCCGCAAGCCCGAGCTGGAGGGCAAGGTGCTGCTTCCGGTGCTGGGAGACCAGTACGGCCGGGTGCTGGAGCGCGGCGAGCTGCGGCTGGTCTACGACGACGGCCGCTTTTTCCTGGACTACTTCGATACGCGCCTGCCGGTGGCGCCCGCGCCTACCGGTGCCGTGCTGCGGCTGGCCGTCGATGGGCTGGAGGGCGAGCTGCCCGCGGACGACGAGGCGCGGATGGAGTTGGAGAGCATCGCCACCGCGCTGGAGCGGCTGCCGGCCCGCCGGCGCACCGACCCGGCCAGCGTGGCCGAGCGCCGACGCGAGCGTACGGTGGCGCAGCGGCGGCTGCGCTCGCTGTACGCGTCATCCGCCCCGGTGCGGGAGGCGGTGGACGCCGCGGTGCGCGTCTTCAACGGCACCCCCGGCGAGCCGGCCTCGTTCGACCGCCTGGACGCGCTGCTGAACGACCAGGCGTACCGGCTGGCCTTCTGGCGGGTGGCGGCGGAGGAGATCAACTACCGGCGCTTCTTCGACGTGAACGAGCTGGCCGGGGTGCGCGTGGAGGTGCCGCGGGTGTTCGAGGACACGCACCGCCTGGTGCTGCGCCTGGTGCGCGACGGCAGGCTCACCGGGCTGCGCATCGACCACCCCGACGGCCTGTACGACCCCCGCGGGTACCTGCGCGAGCTGCAGACGCAGGCGGTGGGGCTGGAGGCGGCCGAGCCCCTGTACGTGCTGGTGGAAAAGATCCTCACGGGCGACGAAGCGCTCCCCCGCGACTGGCCCGTGGCGGGAACGGTGGGCTACGAGTTCCTGAACCGGGTGAACGGCCTGTTCGTGGATCCGCGGAGCGAGCGGGCCTTCGACGCCGTGTACCGTGGCTTTACCGGCGCGTCGGTCGCGTTCGAGGACCTTGTCTACACCAGCAAGCGGCTCATCCTGCGCACGGCGCTGGTCAGCGAACTCACGGTGCTGGCGGCGCTGCTCAACCGCATCTCCGAAACCAACCGCTGCTCGCGCGACTTCACCTTCGGCAGCCTGCTGGACGCGCTGCGCGAGGTGGTGGCCTGCTTTCCCGTGTACCGCACCTACATCGACGCCGTGGCGGGGAGCGTGTCGCGGCGCGACCGGCAGTACGTGGAGCGGGCCATGCGCGCCGCCCGGCGCCGCAACCGCGGCACCAGCGGCGAGATCTTCGACTTCCTTCGCGACGTGCTGCTGCTGGACTGGTCGCCCGCCCTGGGCGAGGAGGAGCGGCGCGACTACGCGCTGTTCGTGATGAAGTTCCAGCAGCTCACCGGCCCGGTGATGGCCAAGGGGGTGGAAGACACCACCTTCTACGTGTTCAACCGGCTGGTGTCGCTCAACGAGGTGGGGGGCGAGCCGGACCGCTTCGGCCTTGACCCCGAGGAGTTCCACGCCTTCAACCTGGAGCGCGCGGAGCAGTGGCCGCACGCGCTTTCCACCAGCAGCACGCACGACACCAAGCGCAGCGAGGACGTGCGCGCGCGCATCAACCTGCTGGCCGAAATCCCCGACCTGTGGGCGGCGCGGGTGCAGGCGTGGGCCGGCTTCAACGCCGTTCACAAGCGCAGCGACGACGACGGGCGCCCCATCCCCGACGCCAACGACGAGTACCTGCTCTACCAGACGCTGGTGGGCGCCTGGCCCTTCGGCGAACTGGACGACCAGGCGCGGCAGGACTTCACGGCGCGGCTGCAGGCGTACATGGAAAAGGCCACCCGCGAGGCCAAGGCGCACACCAGCTGGATCAACCCCAACCCCGCTTACGACGAGGGGCTGGCGGCCTTCGTCGCCGGAACGATGTCGGGCGGCAGCGCGTTCCTGGACGACTTCATCCCCTTTCAGCGCACGGTCGCGCGGCTGGGGATGGTGAACTCGCTGGCGCAGACGCTGGTGAAGATCGCGTCGCCGGGGGTGCCCGACATCTACCAGGGGCAGGAGAGCTGGGATTTTTCGCTGGTGGATCCCGACAACCGCCGCCCGGTGGACTACGCGCTCCGCAAGCGGCTGATGCAGTCGATCGAGACGCGCCGCGGGGAGGTGGGGCTGGCGGAGGCGGCGCGGGAGATGGTGGCGGAATGGGAGGACGGACGGATCAAGCTGCACCTGGTGCAGACGGCGCTGCGGATGCGGATGGCGCTTCCGGACGCGTTCACCGGCGGTGCGTACGTGCCGCTGCTGGCGCAAGGCGAGCGCGCGGAGCACGTGGTCTCGTTCGCGCGCACCGGCAATGGCGCCGCGGCCATCGTCGCGGTGCCGCGGCTGGTGGCCGCGCTCACCCGCCACCGCGATTTCGCGCTCCCCCAGGGGGCGGACTGGGACGGCACCCAGCTCCCCCTTGCCGACGACCTGGCCGGCCGCTACCGCAACGCGTTTACCGGCGAAGAGCTCCGCGCCGGCAAGGACGGCCTGGACCTGACGGACGTCTTCGCCACCTTCCCCGTCGCCCTGCTGGAGCGGATCGGTTAGGAAAATGGCTGATCTTCGCCGATTCGGTTGCAGGCGGAGCGTCCGCATCGTCGGTGCGAAGAAAAGACAGCCTCACGCGGAGGGCGCGGAGGTCGCGGAGAAAAGAAGAGGACAGGTCTGTTCTCCGTGTCCTCCGCGCCCTCCGCGTGAGACTGGCAGTAGAACTCCAGGTGCACAGCAGACCGTGGCAATCGGTATGAGTGCAATCCGGCAAGGCCCGCGATTCGGGGAAAGAATGCGATGTGCGAGTTGGAGGTGCGAAGCAGGCCACCAGATCGGGCGAGTAGATTCCTCAGTCGGCGGCAAGCGATCTGCCATTGACCAGTCCTGCGAAGCGCCTCCTTCGGACTGACAGACTCTTTGCGGAATCGTATGGCTCCACCCACCAATCACTCCATCAACTCCATCAGCTCCCGTCTTCCTCCCCCTCCGTGCCGTTCTCGGCGGCGGGCGGCAGGGGGATGATGCCCTTCCCTTTGTACTCGCGCCCGCCATGGGCGCGCGGGCCCAGGATGCGCCGCCCGTAGCCGTTCTCCGGATCGGCGCCGCGGCGCAGGGCGCGGTCCACGGCCACCTCGCCGCGGTTGTAGGCGATCACCCCCAGGCGCACCGCGTCGTCGCCGTGCTCCTCGTAGCGCTGGATCATCTCGCGCAGGTACCCGAAGCCCAATCGCATGTTGGTGCGGGGCTCGATGAGCTCCTTGCGCGTGTCGATCTCCGGGTTCAGGTCGCGCGCCGTGCCGGGCATCATCTGCACCAGCCCCGTTGCGCCCCCCGCGCCGATGGCGTCGGGGTCGAACACGCTCTCCACCCGCACCAGCCGGAATCCCAGCTCGGGATCCAGCCCCGCCTCCACCGCCGCGTCGTGGACCATGCGCGCCATGGTCGCGGTCACGTGATAGCGGGTCGCCAGCTCCTGCACCACCATTTCGGCCGAGTCGGGCTTGACCACCGCGCGGCGCAGGTAGGTGGCCTGCAGCAGCGGCGGCGTCTTCGGCTGCGGCACCCCCAGCTCGCGCAGCGAGTCCGGCACCCCCGCGCGCGGCCCGAAGCGGGCCGGGACGCTGGACGACGTGCGCGCCAGCGCAAACCCGCCGATGAAGATGACGGGAAGCAGCAGCAGGAGCCACCACGGCAGCCCCGCCACCCCGTACCGCCTGCGTCCGCCAGGCCGGGCGACTTCGGTCACGGTCCCTCCTCCTCCGTTCCGAGGCGTCCATCCATAACGAAGCCCGTTTCGCCGCCGGTTTCGTGGCAAATCCGGGACCGGCGGTCAGGTGTCCGACTCGTCGAAAAGGACCAGTTCGGGAAACTCCGCGTGGACCCACGTGAAGTGAGAATCGCGGGTCCACAGCGGGAGGCCAACGTGGATCGCCGTCGCCGCGATGGCCGCATCCTGAAACTTGATCTTGGTGCCACGCCGCGCCATTGCACCCGATACTCGCCCGGTGAGCTCCCATACCGGCTCAGCGATCGGTACGTGCCCGAACAGCCGCAACGTTGCCTCCAGATCCGTGCGCTCGGCGTCTGTCCGGACGCCGGTGTACAGCTCGGCTAACACGATCCCACACACCGCGGGCTTCCGGGAGAGTACGACCCGCGCGACCGGCATGGTCGGCTTTCGCGCGAATTCGATCACGATGGACGTGTCCACCAGGATCATTCGGCGTTGCGGACCGCGAGGATCGTCTCGACGTCGAGGCCGCCGCGTTCGGCCAGACGCAGGGCCGCCGCGATACCGGGCTCCGTCTCGGCCAACCCCCGCAGCTCCGCCATTTCTTCGGCCGTTGCAGGCGGACGATGCAGGGCATCCCCAAGGAACGTTTCCATCGTCTCGGCGAAGGGACGTTCGGTCACCGCCTGCATCTCCTCCATCATATGGGCAGCCAGCGCGTCCTGTTCGTCGGCAGGGAGTGTGGAGGCCAATTCGAACGCGCGCTGCAGCATCTCGGTCATGTCGACCTCTCTCGTTGGAGCAAACCGGCCACACCGTACGATCACCCGCTCCGAAAGATACGTCAAGTGCCGGGCCGGATCACACCACGTACTTCAGCCCGCTGCCGGTGTTGAAGAGCACCACCTCGTCGTCGGGGCGGATGGCGCCGGACCGGCGCAGGTGGGCGGCGGCGGCGGCCGTGGCGGCGCCTTCGGGCGCGCAGAAGATGCCCGTGTCCCCGCCCACCAGGGGCGTCCAGGCGCGCATCTCGTCGTCGTCCACGGCGATGGCGGCGCCGCCGGAACGGCGGAGGGCGTCCAGGATCAGAAAGTCGCCCACGGCGCGAGGGACGCGCAGCCCGGAGGCGTAGGTGTGGGCCCCGGCCCACGGCTCCGCGTGCTCCGTCCCCTGCTCCCAGGCGCGGACGATGGGGGCGCACCCGGACGCCTGGACGGAGATCATCCGCGGCCGCGCGGGCCCGATCCACCCCAGCCGCTCCATCTCGTCGAACGCCTTCCACATCCCCACCAGCCCCGTCCCGCCACCGGTCGGATACACGATCACGTCCGGAAGCCGCCATCCCAGCTGCTCGGCGACCTCGTACCCCATCGTCTTCTTGCCCTCCACGCGGTACGGCTCCTTGAGCGTCGACAGGTCGAACCAGCCGTGCTCGCGCGCGCCCTGTGCGACGCGCGCGGCGCAGTCGGTGATCAGGCCGTCGAACAGCTCCACGTGGGCGCCCAGCGCGCGCATCTCCTCCAGGATGGGGTGCGGCGTGTCGCGCGGAACCACCACGTGTGCGCGCATCCCCGCGGCGGCGGCGTAGGCGGCGGTGGCGCTCCCCGCGTTCCCGGCGGAGGGGAGCGCCACCTCGGTGATCCCCAGCTCCCTCGCGCGCGAGATGGCCATGCACAGCCCGCGCGCCTTGAACGACGCGGTGGGGTTCTGCCCCTCGTCCTTCACCCAGCACCGCGCCACCCCGATGCGCGCCGCCAGCCGTGGCGTGTCGATCATCGGCGTCCACCCCTCGCCCAGGCGCACGGCGTGGGCGGGGTCGCGCACGGGGAGCAGCTCCGCGTACCGCCACAGGTCGGCGGACCGTCCGGCCAGCTCGTCGCGCGACAGGCGGGCGCCGACGGCGTCCAGGTCGTAGCGCGGGTACAGCGGCTTCTCGCAGCAGGGCGACAGCCGGTGCGGCTGCTCGCTCTCGTACGGTGCGCCGCAGCGCGTGCACTCCAGGTGCGTGGCGCCGCCGGCGGGCAGGGTATCGGTCGATGACATCGGTCGCTCTGATGTTCACGCCCCCGATCGGGGCGATGGATTCGCGAGAGAAACGCCGGAACGGTGAATCGGACCCGCGGCTGCAGAGACCCGGGCGCGGCCGGCGGACGGCGGCAACGTCACGTCTCCCTGCAAATGCTGCTTCTGTGGCGGATGAGGCGAGGTGGCGCCAGCCGCGGGATGCAGGCCTTCCGGCCACCCGTCGGACAGATACAGGACATCCGCCCGAACGTCGATACGCTGGCGTTCAAATCGTTCGCGGCGGCTGCAAGTCATGCGGGCCCTGCTGCGTCCAGCCGGGGCCTGCATCATCCCCCGCGCGGCGACGGCCCCGGCCGGACCGCCTACCGTTTCGCCGGCCGGGCCGCCAGCACCGTCTCCACCGCGCCGCCGCAGTGCTCGCAGGCGGCGTGCGCGCCCTCCGACCAGCGCTGGCAGGCGATGCAGAGGGTGACCAGCCGCCCCTCCTCTTCCGACGCGGCGGGAAGAAGGAAGGCGGTGCCGTCGTCCGCCACCGCGCGCAGAGACGGGCCGCTGTAGAAGTGCGCCAGCAGGTCGCGCAGGTCCACGTCGGCCGCCTTCTCGATCACGTCCTCGCGGCTCACCGCCGTGCGGTCGCGAAAGCGGGCGCGCTCGGCCGTCCAGGTGCGCTCCACCCCCGGCTCCGGCGACAGCTTGAGCGTCAGCCCGCGCGCCTCCAGCGAAAAGCGCACGTCCAGCCGCGCGCGCAGCCGGTCCGCCGCCTTGCGCAGCTCCAGCCCCGGCGCCAGCTGCCGGCGGTTGGCCGTGTGGATGGACGGATCGCAGAAGATCCGCGCCCGGGCGTCGGACCAGAGCGGCGTCTTGAGGTTGCCCACGTCCGTATCCACCACCGCCGTGTAGTCGTACGGCCGGTCCACCGTCCCCGCCTCGACGCGCGTCTCGCGCACCCCCGGCGACCCCTCCAGCGCCTCCAGCAGCGCCCGCGCGAGCAGGTCGCGGCGTTCGCGGTCCGCCAGCGGGCACCACAGGTCGGGATCGAACAGCTCGGGAAAATCCATCGGAACGGCAGTGCGTGAGTGCGTGCGAAAGTGCGAAAGTGCGAAAGTGCGCGCTGGAGCGGCTGAAGCCGCCGCAACGACTGCGGAAAGCCCCGCAAACCCGGCGGGGCTTCAACCGCGAGGGGGCCGCGGGTGTGCACTCGGCCCGGCGTGCAGGAGCAGTCCGCGCAGGCGGACTTCACGAATTTCCAGCGGCGAATTCATTCGCTGTGGCGCGGACGCGGCCACTGCACCCCCCCGCCGCCCAGCGACAACTTAGCCTTTCCTCCTCCGCTTCCGAAACCGCAGGTCCGGAGCGGGGGTGGCCCGATTGGCTGGAGGGGAGGATCAACGTGCGCGCGCGAGCAGGCGGTCGGCGGCGGCCAGCCCGGAGGTGACGGCGCCCTCCACCGTGGGCGCGTACATCCAGTCACCCGCAAGGACGGCGCGCGGCGCGGAGTCGAAGGCGAGCGCGCGCAGCGTGGGAAGCCGCCCCAGCGACCCGGGGCCGAAGATCGTCCACCCGTGCCGCCACTGGTAGAAGCGGGTGCCCACGACCGCACGGTCGATCCCGGGCAGCGCGCGGAGCACGTCGGGGAGCAGCAGAGCGACCGCGTCGTCGGGGGTGGCGCCCAGCAGCCGCTCCGCCGCGTGCGGCAGGGCGAAGACCACCACGAGGCCCTTGCCCGGCGGCACCAGCCCGCCCACCTTGTTCTCCTGCACGCAGACGGCGGCCACGTTCCGCGCCTCTCCGGGCGCGAACGACAGGCCGAACCAGCGCACGCCGGCGGGGCGGTCCAGCAGCAGCGCCAGCGAGGCCGCGGGACGCACGGATACGCCGTGCAACGTTTTCGCGGCTTCGGGTGTCAAAAATTTAGCAACGCGGTGTGCCTCGGGCGCGGGGAGCGCCACCACCGCCGCGCCGAACCGCTCGCTCCACCCGTCGGCCGAAACCTGGACCCCCGCTTCCGCCGTATCCACCTGCTCCACCCGGCAGGAGAGGCGGAGGGAGGCGCCGCCCTCGCGCAGGCGGTCGGCCGCGGCGCGGCAGAACCCGTCCGCGCCGCCGCGCAGGGCGCGCACCTCCAGGTTCATCCCCTGGCGGGCCAGGGCGTGGTAGAAGCCGGCGCTCGCCTCCTCCGGAAGGGTGCCGTACAGGGTGGCGAGGAGCGGCGCGGCCAGCAGGTCCACGAAGTCGCGGCCCAGCTCGCGCCGGCCCCACGCCGCGATGGACTCGGCGTCCAGCCCCGCGAAGGCGGCGCGTTCCAGGGCCCCCAGGTCCAGGTCCGCGGCGTGGCGCTGCAGGAAGGGGAGGTACTGTGCCCCCATCCGCAGCTTCAACGGCAGCGGAAGGGCGCCGGAGGCCAGCATGCTGGCCGGGGAGCCGTACACCACCTCGTGCGCGCGCCCCTTTCGCCACAGGGCGTCGCGGCCGGGGGAGCGCTCCGACAGGGCTTCCGCGCCCGCGGCGCGCAGCAGGCCGAAGAAGCGCTCGTAGCTGGCGCCGTACAGCTGCACGGCGGGATCGATCCGCCACCCGTCCACCGGGTCGGTCCGCGTGCGGCCGCCCACGTGCGGCGCCGCGTCGAAGACGGTGACGGAGGCGCCCGCCGCGTGCAGGCGCAGGGCGGCCGCCAGCCCGGCGGGGCCGGCGCCGCAGACCGCGACGGAAAGACCGGGGGCGCTCATGCCGCGCAGCCCCACGCAACCGCCGCGCCTGCGCGGAGTTGCGCGGTACGGACGACCGTTCTAGTTTTTGCAGTCCCCTCCCAACCCTCAGTACGGAGTATCCATGAAGCGCAGAGACTTCCTCCTGCAGAGCGCGGCGGCCACCGCCGCGCTGGGCGCAGGATCGGCGATCCTGCCCAGACTGGGCTCGGCCGCGGCGCCGATGGACCCGGTCGACGCGGCGGTCAGCCGCGAGCTGGCCATGCGGGCGCTGGACGCCGCCCGCGGCGCCGGCGCCAGCTACGCCGACTTTCGCCTGGCCGCCAACCGCAGCCAGGCGCTGGGCACCCGCGAGCGGCAGATCACCTTCTTCAACGACGCCGAGACGTACGGGTTCGGCGTGCGCGTGATCGCCGACGGCGCGTGGGGGTTTGCCGCCAGCCGCGAGCTGAACGCCGACGAGGTGGTGCGCGTGGCGCGGCAGGCCGTGGCCCAGGCCCGCGCCAACGCCGCCGCGCGGCAGGCGCCGCTGGTGCTGGCGCCGGTGGAGACCTACCCCGACGCCAAATGGACCTCGCCGGTGGAGATCGACCCCTTCAATGTCCCCATCGAGGAGAAGGTGGACCTTCTGCTGCGGGCCAACGCCGCGGCGCTGGGCGTGCCGGGCGCCCGCTTCGTCACCTCGGTGATGTTCGCGAGCCGCCTGGGGAAGACCTTCGCCAGCACCGAGGGGTCGTACATCGAGCAGACGCTGTACCGGTCGTACCCCTCCATGAACATCACCGCGGTGGCGGCGGACGGCAGCGACTTCCAGAACCGCAGCAGCACCGACGTGGCGCCGCGGGGGCTGGGATACGAGCACGTGCGCGACGCCCGGCTGGTGGAGAACGCGCCGCGCTGGGCCGAGGAGGCGGTGGCCAAGCTGACGGCCAAGCCGGTGGAGCCGGGGCGCTACGACCTGGTGCTGCTTCCCACCCACCTGTGGCTGACCATCCACGAGTCCATCGCGCACCCCACCGAGCTGGACCGCATCATGGGGTACGAGGCCAACTACGCCGGCACCTCGTTCATCTACCCCATCGAGAACTTCCTGGGCAAGTTCCGCTACGGCGCGGAATTCATGAACGTCCAGGGCGAGCGCTCGTCCCCGGGCGGCCTGTCGTCCATCGGCTGGGACGACGAGGGGGTCAAGCCCGACGAGTACCTGATCGTCAAGAACGGCATTCTGCACGACCTGCAGACCACGCGCGAGCAGGCGCCCTGGCTGGCCGAGTGGTACCGCCAGATCGGCAAGCCGGTGCGCAGCCACGGCAACAGCTACGCACAGAGCTGGGACGCGGTGCAGTTCCAGCGCATGCCCAACATCAACCTGCTTCCCAACGCCGAGCGCGACGTGAGCGTCGAGGAGCTGGTGTCGGGGGTTGAGAACGGAATCCTGATCGACGGCGACGGCTCGTTCTCCATCGACCAGCAGCGCTACAACGCGCAGTTCGGCGGGCAGGTGTTCAAGGAGATCAAGAACGGCCGCATCACCGGCCCGCTCAAGGACGTGGCGTACCAGATGAGGACGCCGGAGTTCTGGAACTCGATGGACCTGATCGGCGGGCCCAGCACCTACTTCGTGGGCGGGTCGTTCAACGACGGCAAGGGCCAGCCCTCGCAGAGCAACGCCGTGTCGCACGGCTCCCCCGCGGCCCGCTTTCGCGGCGTCAACGTCATCAACACCGGCCGGAGAGCCTGAAAAATGCCCGAACCCCGTTACCTTTCGCGCGCGGACGCCGAGGCGCTGGCCCAGAAGGTCCTGTCGTTCTCGACCGCCGACGAGGCCCGCGTCAACATCAACAGCGCCACCGAGGGCAACACGCGCTTCGCGGTGAACCAGGTATCCACCGCCGGCGACGCGTACGACGCCAACATCAGCGTGACCAGCGCCTTCGGAAAGAAGACGGCGTCGGCCACCACCAACCGCTTCGACGACGAGTCGCTGCGGCAGGTGGTGCAGACGTCGGAGCGGCTGGCGCGCCTGGTGCCCGAAGACCCCGAGTACATGGGTGAGCTCCCCCCGCAGCAGTACCTGCCGGTGGAGCCGTTCTTCGAGAGCACGGCCAACCTTACCCCCGAGCAGCGCGCGCGCGCGGTGATGGAGATCACCGCCCCGGCCGCGCGGCAGAACCTGATCAGCACCGGGTTCCTGACCCACTTTGCCGGGTCGCAGGCGGTCGCCAACAAGCGGGGGCTGTTCGCCTACGCGCGTGCCACCGGCGTGAGCTTCACCACCACTGTGCGCACCCCCGACGGCACCGGCAGCGGCTGGGCGGGCGGCGGCGAGAACGACTTCAGGCAGATGAACTTCGCCCAGCTGGGCGAGCGCGCCATCCGCAAGGCCGAGCTGTCGCGCAACCCGCGCGCGGTGGAGCCGGGCGAGTGGACGGTGATCCTGGAGCCCACGGCGGTGGCGAACCTCGTCAACCTGATGATGTTCTCCATGAACGCCCGCAACGCCGACGAAGGCCGCTCCTTCTTCAGCAAGCAGGGCGGCGGCAACAAGATCGGCGAAAAGTTCCTGGACGAGCGGGTCACCATCACCACCGACCTGACCGATCCGCGCACGGTCACCCTGCCGTTCTCGGGCGAGGGGCTGCCCAACGCGCCCATGACGTGGGTGGAGAACGGCGTCCTCAAGAACCTGGTGTACAACCGCTTCTGGGCGGCCCGCAACAACCGCCAGCCCACCGGCTTTCCGGCCGCGTACCGGATGAGCGGCGGCAACAGCAGCGTTGAGGAGATGATCCGCAGCACCGACCGGGGGCTGCTGGTGACGCGCCTGTGGTACATCCGCCCGGTGGACCCGCGCACCATCCTGTTCACGGGCCTTACCCGCGACGGCACGTTCCTGATCGAGAACGGGCGCATCACGTCCGCGGTCAAGAACCTGCGCTGGAACGAGTCGCCCATCTTCCTGCTCAACAACATCGAGATGATGAGCGAGCCGGTGCGGGTGAACGCCTCCGAGGACGGGGCGGGTGGCGCGGTGATGGTGCCCGCCATCAAAGCGCGCGACTTCACCTTCACCTCGCTCTCCGACGCGGTGTAAGCCGTTCGGGCAGGCGTGCAGACAACGGAGCGGGCGGATCGCCGAGGGTGGCGGTCCGCCCGCTTCTTCGTCTCTGCGTCAAGTGCCGCATAGGAGGGGCTGCTGAAGGGAGGAGTCTCTGCAATCGTCGCCTTGGGTGATCTGACGCGCATGCGGAACTCGCGCCGGAGCGGCTGAAGCCGCCGCAACGACAGCGGAAAGCCCCGCAAACTGCGCGGGGCTTCAACGGCATGGGGGACGGGCGCCGTCACGTACTCTCGTAGTCACGTACCTTCGTACCTTCGTACCCTCGTCCCAAAGCACGGCGGGTGAGCCGCGCTCAGCTCACCCGCCGTCTGCTCCCATGGGCCGGGAAACTGCGCGTTTTTACGCGGCGCGGGCTCCGGGCTTCCAGCGGCCAAACGGCAGGGAGGGGGCGGCGGCGTCCTCGCCGCCCCACACGAACGCGATGCGCGGCGCGCGCCCCGGCGGGGGCGCGTTGTCGTGCACCACGATCCCCACCGCGGGAAAGCGGTCCGCCGAACCCTGCTCGGCGTGCTCGTCGAAGAACATCGGGCTGAAACAGATGAGGGAGCGCCCGGCGCGGTCGGCGCATTGGGCAGGGTAGAAGATGCACCTGCCGTACCGAAACGCGCAAGGATGCACAAACGGCCGCTCCGCAAGGTGTTGCGAGAACGGCCGTCGTCCGGTGGCAGCGAAAGGCGTGTCAGTCCGCTACGCGCGCCGCGCGTTCATCCGACACACGCCAGCCGCTCCGGCTCCTCCTCCGCCACCATGGCCAGGCGCGGAACGGAGGCCGGGGATACGGGCGGGGAGACGAAGCGGTCGGGGAGCGGAAAGCTGATCACCGACTGCTGCTTGCGCTGGGCCTCGCGCTGCATGCACCACGCGCGGTACCCGGGCAGCTTGAGCATCCTGAAGATACGCCGGTCCATGGCGTTGCACATCAGGATCTCGGTGAGCTGGTACTGCCCGTCGGGGTTCATCCGCAGCTCGGTCACCACCTCGTCGGCAATGTCCAGCAGGTGCGAGCGCGGAATCCGCTCCTTGAACTCCTCGATCTGCTCCGCCACCCACTCTACGTAGGCGCGGCGCAGCGAACGGGGCGTATCGGAGCCCATCGGCGTTCCTCCGGGGCGCGGGGCCGGGTTCTGCGTGTTCGGCAAACTGGCGTGAGGAAGGTGGCGCGATAGGGCCGGAACCGGATCGAGCGTCAAGTTAGGGTCAATGACGCGGCGGCGTCAAGTCTTTTGTACGCCGCGCAACTTCAAGGCGTCACGGCACTCAGCGCAGAATGTGTGCCCCTTGTGGTCGCTGTCGGCAATGTGCCGGGAGGGATACATGACGCACGATGCGCGCCGGCAGTGCCCCGCGCCCGCCAGGTGTCCCAGCTCGTGCACCGCCTGGGTAAGGAGCCGCGCGCGCAGAACCTGCCCGTCGGCGCCCGATCCGCCGCGCAGCGGCTGGATGCCGACGACGGCGCAGCATCCCTCCATCGCGGCCTCGCCGAAGACCTCGCCCACGCCCTCGGCGCAAAGGCCGGCATCGGCTATTGCCAGCCGCCACGTCCGCCGCGCATTCCCTTCCCCGCCCTGCGCGCGCTCCATCAGCGCGTGGATCAGGTGGATGGAGCGGTAAAGCCCGCTTTCCGTTTCCCTCCACTCGTCGCGCAGCGGCAGCGCGTCACCAACCCACCATTGCACCCCGAGCTCGCCCTGCAGGTCACGTCCGAGCGCGTCCAGCAGCGCGCGGTCCACGCCGCCGGCTGGGACCAGTTCGATGGGCCGCAGCTTCCGCCTGCGCCGCGGGATGCGGCGGCGGAGTTTCAGCACTCTCACGAGAAGCGGCTGGGCAGGCCGGGAGTCATGTCAAAAGTGGAGATCCTTGCGGTCCCTCACCCGATCGGAAAGAAACGAGCCGCTCGCCGGATGCGGAAGCGGCTCGGGCAACCGCGCGCGGAGAAATCACGTCGCGCTTACATCCGCTTGTACGACGGGCCGCTGCCGCCTTCGCGCGGGGTCCAGCGCGGGCCGATGGCGTCGGTGGCCTTGCAGTCGATGCAGTTGGGCGCGTTCACGACCAGCTTGTCGCCGCTCCGTTCGTAGACGCCGGCGGGGCACATGTGCACGTACAGCTCCGCCACCTCCTTCGGCACGTCCTGGCCCACGATCAGGTGGCCGGGGATGTCGTCGCGGGTCTGGTTGCCGCTCTTGAACACCGCATCCACCTTGCTGAACGTCAGCTTTCCGTCGGCGACGAACGGCGTCTCCGCCGTCACCTGGCGGGGCACCTCGGCGTCCGCGTGCATCGGGATGCGCCGGCCGAAGAGGCGGCCTCCGCTGATGGTCATCAGCCCCGCCTTCACGCCGCCGACGAAGAAGCCGTCCTTGAAGGCCAGGCGCTGGTTGCGGCTGCGGTACAGGTCGTCACGGATGTAGCTGCCGTCCACCATCCGGTCGTATTCCGACAGGGACGCGGCGGAGACGTCGCCCTTCTTGAGCCCCTGGAAGATGGCTCGGGCGGCGAACATGCCGCTCTGCATGGCGTAGTGGATGCCTTTGAGCGAGGGCACGTCCACGAACCCCGCGGTGTCGCCCACCATCAGCAGGCCGTCGCCGCTCTTGCGCTGCGGGACGGCGTACCAGCCGCCTTCGGGGATGGTCTTGGCGCCCCACTCCACCATCTCGCCGCCTTCCAGGTACTTGCGAAAGTACGGGTGCTGCTTCATCCGCTGCAGCAGCTGGTGCACGTCCAGCGTGGTCTGCCGGTAGTCCAGGCCCACGACCAGGCCGATGGCGACCAGGTTCGGCTGCAGCGGATACATGAAGCTGCCGCCGAACGCGTCGCGCGGCAGCGGCCACCCCAGGGTGTGGACGATGCGGTCCAGCGGCGTCTTCGTCTCCCACAGCTCCTTTACGCCCAGCGCGAAGATCTGCGGGTTCTCGCTCTCGATCCCCTGCCACTGCGTCCACGCCTGCCCCAGGGGCCCGCGCGTCCCCTCCGCCAGCACGGTGACGCGCGCGGTCAGGTCCGTGGGCGGCTCGCCGCCGCTGCCGTCGCGGCTCTGGCCGCTCGGCGTCGTCCGCACCCCGCGGACGGCCTGGCCGTCGACGAGGAGAGAGTCGACCGGAAAGCCGGGAAACACGTTCACGCCCAGCCCCTCCGCCTTGTCCCCCAGCCAGCGGCAGATCTCGCTGATGGAGGCGGCAAAGTTCCCCGCGTTGTGCATGGGGGGAGGCGTGGGGATGGGGATCTGCCCTTTTGCCGTCAGCAGGAGCACCGATTCCTTGCCGACCGGATCGCGGAAGGGGAAGTCGGAATCCTGCAGCTCAGGGAACAGCTCGCGGAAGGCGCGCGGGTTGACCACCGCGCCCGAGAGGTTGTGCTCGCCCAGCGCAGACGCCTTGTCCAGCACCGCGATCTGCGTTTCGCCCAGCGTGCCGCCGGCCTCGGTGTCCTTCTGGATCAGGCGCGCCAGCTCGATGGCGCACGCCAGCCCCGCCGGGCCCGCGCCCACGATGACGACGTCCATCTCGATCGCCTCGGCGTCGGGCGCGTCCGTGACGATCAGCCGCTCGCGCGGAAGCGGCGGCTGGTGGCGGACGGGAAGGACGGTGCCGCGTGCAGCGTCTGCCATGCGTTCTCCGTGGGGCTGATCAGCGGGTTCGTTTCGGGTCCCTGGAAAGTCGGGGCGGATTATACGGGCTGGCCCGGTGGATCGCAAAGGCAGGCGGGGTACGGCGCGGCACGGTGATGGGGCCCCGCCGCCTCAGAGCAGGTCCTTCGCCAGGTGGGGGAGCGCGACCTGCCGGCAGCGGACCAGCCGGCCCAGCGAGCCGAAGAGGATGAAGCCGGGGAGCGCCCATCCGCGCCGCCCCCGCCACCGCGGTAACGACGAAGAACGGCGGCAGCCCGCCGCCGCGCCTGCCGAACACCACGGCGTTCCCCATCCGCGGCGGTCGCGCAGCGTGGCCTGCATCCCATCCAGCGCGCCGCGCAGACAGGCGGCCGCGCCGCATGGCGCGGCTGGCGGCAAAGTAGACCGGCGCCTTCCGGCAATCTGCCCGACGGTGGCCACCAGGACCAGCGCCACCGGCATCTCCGACGGCGCCACGGCTGCGGCGCCCAGCAGGTACAGCTCCAGGTTGCCGACGGGAAAGACCGCGCTCACCGGCCACTCCAAGGGTGGTGAGCCAGACCGCGATTTCGGACATCCATCCCGAAGAAAGAGCGGACGCGCGGCCCCGACGCGCGTCCGCCAATTCAGGTCCAGCCCGGCGGCCGCACCGGTCCTCTCCGCCCGGCGTGGAAGGGGGTAGCGGTCATGAGATGAACATCGTCAGCGGCCGGTCCACCTCCCACGCGCCCTGGGCATTCTTGCGCAGCAACAGGGTGCCGCCACGCGAGGCTCCGCAGGTGCCGAGGTGGTCCATTCGGACGAGGTGCGCCCACCAGACGACAGCGGTCTTCCCATCCCTGCTGACGCCCGGCCGGGACAGCGTCAGCACGTGCTTACGCTCGCTGCACGGGGTACGGGGATCATCCACGTGCTCGCTGGTGAAGGTCACGTTCACGTCCGGCGGCAGCAGGTCGGCCATCAGCGCAGGCTCGCGGCTCACGAGCAGGTACGCTGCCCACGCGTCCACGGGCACACCCAGCGCGGGTCTGCACGTATCCCAGAACCGCTCGCATGGTTCGGCCCACGTGCTGTCACTCACGACGGCATCACGGCCGTACCGCGCAATCATGAACGCCAGCACCTCCTGCTCCGGCGTCCGCTCCTGGGCCTCAGCGCCCGTGGCACCAAAGGCGCCAAGGATGGCAGCGGTCGCCGTGATGGCTCTTCGGATCGCGAGAAGCATGGTCGTTCGGGGGATGAGGTTCGATCAGTTCCGCCGCCGCCGCGACAGCGCCTGCACCCACCCGGGCACCGCGGGTTCGCCGGCCAGGGAGGCCGCGGGCGTGCCCCGCGTGAGCGCCCACCGGTGGATCCAGCTGGGGCCGCGCGGGCCGGTGTAGGTATCCTCCGACGCATACGCCGGGTCCTCCATCGCCTGCTCCAGCGGAACGAAGGCGTAGCCGCGGCGCCGGTACATCTGCGCCAGCCGGCCAAAGTGGTCGGCGTTGATGTTGTTGGCGTGCAGCAGCAGCACCTGCGGAATCTCGCGGCCAAAGAGCGCCACCGACTGTCGCTCCCAGTACGCCGTCACCGCCTCCATGTAGCGGACGTACTCGTCCGCCACGCGTGCGCGGGTTTCGTCATCCGGTGCCAGGTCGTACGCGGCGGCAAAGAGGTAGTCGCTGTTGTCGAGGGTGACGGGCGCAACGCGGTATTCTTGCTCCGCGAGAAAGGTCTCGAAGCGCCGCCGGTCCTGGAGCGTGCGCCCCGTGCGCAGAAAGGGATGCCGAAAGAACCGCGGCTGGCGCCCGGCTGCCTGCATCACCAGCCGCGTCACGGAATCGCCGCGCGCCACGTCCGTGATGTACGCGTCCACCGGCGTGGCGTGAAAATCGGGGTGCGAATACGCGTGGTTCCCCAGCTCCAGCCCTGCGTCCACCCACCGCCGCAGCGTGGCCACGCGGCGCGGGTCCACGCGCCCGTCCGTCAGCAGCTTTTGCTCGTTCACGAAGCCGATCGCGGGGACTCGGTGCTCCGCGAGCGACCGCAGCAGGCGGTCGGTGATGCGCTCGTAGGTGGCGACGGACCGGTCCCCCTGCGCCAGCGCCGGCAGGTCGTCGAAGGTGACTGCGACCCTCCGCCCGTCCTGCCGCAGCGGCACCATCGCCGCCTTCGTCTCGTGCGCTACGGGTGGCGGGGGACGGAACGCCCCGATCATCGCCGTGATCATTACCGCGATGATCGTGGTGGCGAGGAGGCCGAACGACACCGTGCGGACATACGGGGGCATGGGTCGCGCGTCATTCATCAGCGGGTCCCCTCGGCGGCGGCGCGGATCCGCACCGTGCGCTCCAGCTCGTCGCGCGACTGCAGGACCTTGCGGCGGATGTCGATGGGCAGCTCCGGCGTCTCTGCCAGGAACGCGTCCACGATCTCCAGCGCCGCGGGGGACGCGTGGCCGCCGATGAAGGCGCTGATCCACCGGGGCA